>CAJYIG010000077.1 GCA_913774725.1 uncultured Curtobacterium sp.
CCCGACGGGTGCACGGCCTCGGCACCCGACACTCGTTCAACGACGTCGCGGACGCCCACGGGGTGCTGCTCGACCTGACCGGGCTCCCCACCGACCTGGTCGTGGACACCGACGCCGGCACGGCCTCGATGGGCGCCGGAACGCGCTACGGCATCGTCGCCCCGGACCTCGACGCCGCCGGGGTCGCCCTGCACAACACCGGTTCGTTGCCGCACATCTCGCTCGGTGGCGCGATCGCCACCGGCACGCACGGCTCCGGCACGGCCCTCGGGTCGCTGAGCACCGCCGTCCGGTCCTTCGAGCTCCTCGGCGCGGACGGCTCCGTGCGCACGGTCCGCCGCGGCGACGTCGACTTCGACGGGGCCGTGCTGCACCTCGGGCTGCTCGGCATCGTGACGCGCGTCGAGGTGGACGTCGAACCGACCTACCGCATGCGCCAGGACTCCTACGGTCCGATCCCCTGGGACCGGTTCGTCGCGCACGTGGCCGACGTCCACGCGGCCGCGTACTCCGTGTGCTCCTACACGGTGTTCGGCGACGAGATCGGCGAGGTGCTGCTGAAGTCCCGCGTGCCGGAGGGCGCCGACGACGTCGAGGTGCCGGACGGACTGCTCGGCGCGCCGAGGCTGCCGGGACGCCCGGCGGACGGGCACGTCACCGCCCGCGACGGCACGGTCGGCCCGTGGTGGGACCGTCTGCCGCACTTCCCCATCGACGCCTTGCCGAGCGTCGGGTCCGAGGTGCAGAGCGAGCACTTCGTCCCGCTCCGGCACGCGGCCGCGGCGCTCGACGCCCTCCGCGGACTGGCCGACCGGATCCAGCCGCACCTGCACGTCTGTGAACTCCGGACGATGGCCGCCGACCCGTTCTGGTTGAGCCCGACGCAGGGCGAGGACGTGCTCTGCATCGCGTTCACCTGGCGGAAGCACCCCGACGCCGTCGCGGCGCTGCTGCCGGACCTCGAGGCACGCCTCGCGCCGTTCGACGGGCGACCGCACTGGGGCAAGACGAGCTCGCTCGACACCGGTGCGGTCGAGGCGCTCTGGCCACGACTGGCCGACTTCCGGCAGCTGGTGGCGGCGGCCGACCCGGAGCGGGTGTTCGCGTCCGGGTTCGGTGAGCGGGTGCTGCGGACCTGAGCCGCGCCTCCCGACCGGGACCGCTCGTCGCGCGACGAGCGCGGGACCGGCCGTCCGTCTCGTACCGGCACGATGCCGTCCGTCACCCGACGGGCGTCACCGTCTTCGTCCCGCCGTCCCAGTGGCGCACCCCGCCGACCGTCAGGGTCGCCGGCAGCGGGGTCGCGCGCAGCGTGGCGACGGCGGCGGGCAGGTCCTCGTCGCGGACCCGACGGGCGAACGTGACGTGCGGCGACCAGGCACCGGGCAGCGAGGTCTCGACCGCGTCCGGCGCGACCCGGTGCACCGCGGTGTGGAAGGCCGACAGCCCCGGGTCCACGACGACGGCCCGGACGAGTACGGACCGCCCGGCTCCGGCGGGGAACAACAGGAGCCCCCCGAGCCGGAGCGTCGTCGGCACGGGTGCGTCGAAGCCGTCCGGGATCGGCAGCGCGTCGCCGGCGGCGAGGGTGACGTGCGGGTCGTTCGTCCCCGACCGGCCGAGGCTCGGCAGGTCGGCCGCCGTCAGCGCGTCCCACGCCGCGCGCACGGCTGCGTCGGAGTCGGGGTCGAGGACGAGTTCGATGCTGCGCACACCCAGAGTCAACCAACGCTCCCCTGCGTCCGGCACGCGCCCCGCACGGCCTGTGGAGAACCCGGCGGGATGTAACACGGCGGAACGCGTCGTGCGTGTCGCGCCGCGGGCAGCCACACTCGGAACCTGGCCGCGCATCCCGCGGCTCCCCACCGCACCGCCCGTGCACGCCGCCGTCCGGGCCCGCCACGCCCGGCACCGTCTCCACCGTCCGGGCACGTCCCCCACGAGGAGCACCCATGTCCGCAGCACCCGTCCTGCCCCAGAAGCCGAAGGGCAAGCGCCCCGTCGGCTGGATCATCGCTGCCGCGGTCGTCGTCATCGCGATCGTGGTCGCCGTCGTGGTGGCGGCCGTGCGCTCCGGCGGGTCGGACGACGCTGCCTCCGGTGGCGGCTCCGGCAAGACCGTGACCATCGGTGTCTCCGACAAGTCGCTCGGCTACTGGAACACCTACACGAAGCTCGCGAAGGAGCGACTCGGCGTGACCGTGGAGCTCACGAACTTCTCGGACTACTCGCTGCCGAACCCCGCGCTCAAGGACGGCCAGCTGGACATCAACCAGTTCCAGCACATCCAGTACCTGGCGGACTACAACGTCACCTCGAACGACGACCTGCAGCCGATCGGCTCCACCGCTGTGTACCCGCTGCCGCTCTACGCGACGGACTACGCGAAGACGAGCGAGCTGCCGCAGGACGCCAAGATCGCGATCCCGAATGACTCGATCAACCAGGCGCGGGCGCTCCTCATCCTGCAGTCCGCGAAGCTCCTCGAGCTCAAGGACGGCGGTTCCGC
>CAJYIG010000078.1 GCA_913774725.1 uncultured Curtobacterium sp.
GCCGACGGGAACATCGCGCGTGCGTGGGTGGAAGCCTCGCGGTTGTTCGGCTTCGATCTGCTCCAGTGCTGCCCGGACGGACTCGCAGCGCCAGGCGTGCGGTGGACGGACGACCTGGCCGGAGCGATGGTCGACGCGGACGTCGTCGTGACCGACGGACCCGGTCGGCACGCAGCTGCCCTCGAGCCCTACCGGGTAGCCGCGGCGTCAGGCGAGGCAGTGCGCGAGGACCGCCTGCTGCACCGGCAGCAGCGCTCGCTTCGCGTCGTGCCCCACGAAGGCCGGACTCGCGAGCGCGTCCGCGCTCACCTCACGTCCGCGGACGAACGGCGGGCACGGGGCGAAGCGGACGCCGTCGGGAGCGAGCGCCAGGACGTCCGCGGTCACTCGGTAGGGCGCGAGCGCGGCGGCGTGCCGACCGGGTCCGTCGGTCACGACGACGTCCGCGTCGACCATCGCTCCGGCCATGTCGTCCGTCCACCGCACGTCGGGCGTCGCGAGCCCCTCGGGGCAGCACTGGACCAGGTCGAAGCCGAACAGCCGCGAGGCCTCCGCCCACGCTCGGGCGATGTTGCCGTCCGCGCCGACGAACCGCACCCGCAGTGAACCGACCTCGTGCCCGCGCGTGAGGGCCCAGAGGTCCGCGAGCACCTCGCACGGGTGGTTCTCGCTCGTCATCGCGTTCACGACCGGGACGGCGTCCGCACCGGCGAGCGCCTCGAGGACGGAGAGGTCCGGGTGTCGGACCACGAGCACGTCGACGAAGTCCGCCAGGTAGCGGGCGACGTCGTCGTGCGCCTCGTCCTTGTCGAGCGACTCCGGCGGGAACACGATCGGCTGGAGGCCGGCGAGCGCCGCGCCCCGCTCGAAGGACGCCCTGGTGCGGAGGCTCGTCGGGGGGAAGAACATGCCCGCGGCCCCGTGCAGCGCCGGGCCGGTCCCCTGCTCGTACGCGCGGGTCAACGCGAACACGGCGTCGGTGTCGTCGGTGTTCCAGTCGTCGAGTCGCAGGAGGTGGCGCAACCCGCCACGCTAGGGGTGCGTCACCGCGGACCCGTCCCCGACTCCCCGCGCAGGGCAGACAGCACGCGGGTCCGGACCACGGCGTCGCCGTCGCGAGCCGGATCGACCAGGACCGCGCGCATCCCGGCAGTGCGTGCACCGGCGACGTCCCGGTGCGGGTCGTCGCCGACGAAGAGACACGCGGTGACGGGGACACCGAGTTCGGCGGCGACCCGCTCGAAGGCGCGCTTGTCCGGCTTCGCCACCCCGATGCGCTCGGACGTGCACACCACGTCGACGAGGTCGCCGAGCCCGGTGACCGCGAGCTTGTCGCGCTGCTGCTCCTCGGTCCCGTCGGTCAGGACACCGACCGCCATCTCGAGATCGGCGGCTTCACGGAGGAGCGACGCACTCCCGGGGAACGGCAGCCAGGCGGCGCGGTACGCCGCGAGGTACCGACCGAACAGGACGTCGAGCTCGTCCGGGTCACGCGGCGGGTGGATCCCGGCGAGGGACAGGACCTCGATGAGCCTGGCCCGACGCTGCTCGGCGAAGCTGACCTTCCCCTGCCGCCACCGCTCGAAGTGTCGCGCTTCCGCCTCGGCCCAGGCGGCACGCAGGGTCGGCGTCGCAGCGACACCGACGCTTCGGAGGAAGTCGTCCACGGCCCGCGCCGACGCTCCGGCGTGATCGAACAGGGTGCCGTCCAGGTCGAAGACCACGGCACGGACCGGATGGGTCATCCCCGCACCGCGGCGACGACCCGCTCGACCGCGGCAGCGACCGCCCCCTCGCGCACCGCAGGGTCCTCGTGCTCGGACTCGTGGACGAACGCCGTCGCGCCCCGGACCGCGCCGCAGAAGTCCACCACCCCGTGCTCGAGCTGCGTCCGGAGCGCCTGCTCGTACCCGTGCCGCTCGTACACCCCGGCGTCGTCGCCGGCGATCGGCACGAGGTGCACGGTGAGCCACCCGAGTCGGCGGTCGATGCGGCCGTCCTCCGCGACACCGAACGCCCACCCGTTGACGAACACCCGGTCGAGCCACCCCTTGAGCAGTGCCGGAAGCGACCACCACCACACCGGGAACACCAGCACGAGGTGCTCCGCCCCGTTGAGACGCGCCTGCTCCGCTGCGACGTCCGGCGCGGGGTCGGTCCCCGTCCGGTAGGTGTGTCGGTCGGCGGCGGTGTACCGCGGGTCGAAGCCCTCGGCGGCGAGATTCGCGACCGTCACCGGTCCCGCGTCGGCGGCGAGCGCCGCCTGCAGATGGCGGGCGACGGCGAGCGTCAGCGAGTCGGGGTCCGGGTGGGCGGTCACGATGAGCGTCGACACGGCTCGATCCTGCCAGCAGCGGGTGCACGGACACCGGCGATGCGTCTCGGAGAGCCCGCATCACGATGGCGGTCTGTCCCCTCACCCACGAGCGTCAGGGACAATGCGGTGTGATCTCCGGACTGAACCTCCCCGTCACCGTCACCTCCCGCGACGACGAGGTGCGGCTCCGACGGGCCACGATGGCGGACCTGCATCCGATCATCCGGCTCCTGTCGGACGACCCGATCAGCGCCGGGCGCGGCGACGTCGCGAGTACCGCGGACGAAGTGGCCTACGCGGAGGCGCTGC
>CAJYIG010000079.1 GCA_913774725.1 uncultured Curtobacterium sp.
GGCGAGGCCCTCCGCGGGCAGTTCGGCGCCGCGGACTGGTCGGTCCCCCACCCCCGTGGCGTCGTGCTCGCCCTGACCCCGTGGAACGACCCGGTGGCCGTCGCCCTCGGCATCCTCGGTGCGGCGATCGTCACCGGCAACACCGTCGTGCACAAGGGCAGCGAGCGGTGCCCGGGCACGATCGCCCGCCTGAACGCGCTGCTCGCCGAGGTCCTGCCCGAGGGCGTCCTGGTGGGCGTCGACGGCGATGCCGCGACCGGCGAGGCCCTGCTCGAGCAGGACGGCATCGACGTCTACGCCCACGTGGGCTCCACCGCGACCGGCGACCGCCTGACCGAGGTCGCCGCCCGGACCCGCGCACACGTCATCCGCGAGAACGGGGGCAACGACGCGGTCGTCGTGGACGCCGACGTCGACCCGACCTGGGCTGCGGCACAGGTGGCACTCGGCGCGTTCGCGAACACGGGCCAGATCTGCACGAGCGTCGAGCGCGTCTACGTGCACCGCGACGTCGCCGAGGAGTTCACCGCGGCGCTCGTCGCCGAGGCCGAGCGTCGGACGGCATCGCCCGCCGCGGAGTTCGGTCCGCTCGTCGACGACCGGCTCCGCGCCACGGTGCAGGCCCATGTCGACGACGCCGTGCAGCGCGGCGCCGAGGTGCGCACGGGCGGCACGACGCCCGGTGGCGTCGGCACGTTCTACCCGGCGACCGTCCTGGCGGACTGCACCGACGACATGGTCGTGATGACCGAGGAGACCTTCGGCCCGATCGCCCCGGTCCGGGTCGTCGAGTCGTTCGACGAGGGGCTGCGCCTCGCAGCGGCCGACCGGTACGGCCTGGCCGCGACGGTGCTCACCAGCGACACCGGCCATGCGCTCCGCGCGGCGGCCGAGCTGCCCGTCGGGACCGTCAAGGTGAACGCCGTGTTCGGCGGCGCACCGGGAGGCAGCGCCCAGCCCCGTGGCGCGTCGGGTGCCGGCTTCGGCTACGGCCCGCACCTGCTCGACGAGATGACGACGACCACCGTCGTGCACCTCGAACCCGCGCCCGCACGCACCACCTCCGGAGGAACCCGATGACCGCCGACGTCCGTCTCGTCCGCGACCTGGTCGCCTCGGTCGACGACCGCGAACCCCTCGTCGTCGTCATCGGCGACTGCATCCTCGACCGGTGGACCGTCGGCGAGGCCGAACGGGTCTCGCGCGAGGCACCGGCTCCCGTCGTACGCGTCACCGAGACGGTGGCCGTGCCGGGCGGCGCCGCGAACACCGCGGTGAACGCCCGCGCCCTCGGCGCCCGCGTCCGCATGGTCGGCCTGATCGGCGACGACGAGTCCGGCCGCGTGCTCCGCGAGCGGCTCGAGGCCGCGGGCGTCGACACGACGTACCTGGTCGAGGTCGCGGGTGCGCGCACGACGACGAAGTCGCGGGTGGTCGGCGGCGACCGCGTGGTCGTCCGGGTCGACGAGATCGCCGCGACCCCCGACGCGCACGCGGGAGCCCGCCTGGCGGAGGCCGTCGCCCGCGCCGTCCGGTGCGCCGACGCCGCCGTGGTGTGCGACTACGGCCTCGGCGTGCAGCCCGAGGACGTCGTGCCCGTGCTCGACCGAGACCGCCCCGGTGCCGTCGTGGTCGACGCCCACGACCTCACGCGCTGGGCCGATCTCCACCCGGACCTCGTCACCCCGAACGCCGGCGAGACCGCCGGGCTGCTCGGACGCGACCTCGGGGCCGGGTCCGCCCGGGTCCCCGTCGTCGTGGACGCCCGCAGCGAGGTCCTCGCCCGCAGCGGCGCCCGAGCGGCCGTCGTCACCCTCGACCGCGACGGCACCGTCCTGCTCGAGCCCGGCACCGACCAGGCCTTCCGCACCCGCGCCACCCCCGCGTCCGAGCAGCAGGCGTCCGGCGCCGGTGACACCTTCTGCGCCGCGGCCACGGTCGCCCTCGCCGTCCGGGCCCCGCTCCGCGACGCGATCGCCGTCGCCCAGGCAGCCGCCGACGTGGTCGTCCGCGAGGCGGGCACCTCGGTCTGCACCGCCGCCGCGCTCATCGACTCCGTGACGGCACCCGCCGCGACGGTCGTCGACCACGAGGACCTCGCGCTGGCCGTCGAGGCCGCCCGCGCCGCCGGACGCCGGGTGGTGTTCACGAACGGCTGCTTCGACGTCGTGCACCGTGGGCACACCACGTACCTGCGGCAGGCCCGCGAGCTCGGTGACCTGCTCGTCGTCGCCCTCAACGACGACGACTCGGTCCGCCGGCTGAAGGGTCCGGAGCGCCCGATCAACACCGCGGAGGACCGCGCCGGCGTCCTCGCGGCCCTGGCCTGCGTCGACCTGGTCACCGTGTTCGCGACCGACACCCCGATCCCGCTCATCGAGCGCCTGCGTCCCGAGGTCTACGTCAAGGGCGGGGACTACTCCCCCGAGATGCTCGAGGAGACCGGCGTCGTGCGGGCCTACGGCGGCGAGGTCGTGATGGTCGACTACGTGCCGGAGCACTCGACGACCGCGGTCGTGCGCCGCATCCGCGAGGCCACCGCAGCGGCGGCCGCCGCAGCGACCGGTCCGGCGCCGGCCGACACCACGGACGCTGTGGCGCCCGCCGTCGAGCCCGACCCGGCACCGTGACCGCCGCCCGCTGGTCGGGCGCCTGGGCGCGCCCCCTGACGGACGACCGCGGTCCGGCCGAGGTCGACGTCCTGGTGCCGACCGTCGGACGACCCGCCGAGCTCGCGACGACGCTCGCCGGTCTCGCCGCCCAGACCGACGTCGACCTGCGCCTGGTGCTCAGCGACCAGTCCTCGGGTCAGGACGCCGCCTCCGAGCCGGCGGTCGCCGCGATGCTGCGCGTCCTGGAGGCGCAGGGCCGGCCCGTCACGCTCCTCGCCCACCCGGAACGGCGTGGTCTGGCAGAGCACCGCCAGTACCTCCTGGACCACGCCACCGCCCCCGCGGTGCTCTACCTCGACGACGACGTCTGGCTCGAGCCGGGCACCGTCCGCCGGATGCTCGACGCGCTCCGCGACCTCGGCTGCGGGTTCGTCGGCAGTGCCGTGCAGGGGCTGTCGTACCTGCAGGACCGCCGTCCGCACGAGACGGCCGTGTTCGAGCCGTGGGACGGTCCGGTCGTACCCGAGGTCGTGCGCCGCGGCACCCCCGGCTTCGACCGACTGTCACTGCACAACGCCGCCAACCCGACACACGTCGCTGCCGACCTCGACGTCCCGACGGGCGGATGGGTCCCCTACCGGGTCGCCTGGGTGGGCGCGTGCGTCGTGTACGACCGCGCCGCGCTCGAGCAGGTGGGGGCCTTCCGGTTCTGGGACGCCCTGCCCCCGCAGCACTCGGGCGAGGACGTCGTCGCGCAGTGGCGGGTCATGGAGCGCTTCGGCGGCGCGGGCATCCTGCCGTCGGGCGCCGTGCACCTGGAGAGCCCGACCACCGTGACCGACCGTCGGGTCGACGCACCCGACGTGCTCTTCGACGACCACGAGACGGCCCCGCACCGCCGCTGAGCGGCGTCCCACCCCGCCGGGACCGGCCCCGCGGCGGACCAGCCCCGTCCCGAGGAGGCGCGACGAGCCTCCCGGCCGGTCCTCGTGACGCGGCGCGCACCGGACGCGGGCTGGGCCGTGGACCGGTCCACGGGGCAGGATGGCCACACCACCAG
>CAJYIG010000080.1 GCA_913774725.1 uncultured Curtobacterium sp.
CGTGCCTCCGCGACGCCGAGTCCGACGCCGACCGTCGATGCGCGAGCCGTGCCCGATGCCCCCGCGGGGCCGTCGGCCCTGCGCACCTGCACCATCGACGCGGCGGCCTCGGCCGCCGGGCTCGGCGCGGTCGAGGGCTTCGTGATGAACGCCGCGACGGGCGAGACGCTGTTCTCGCGGAACGGCGACACGGCGGCGCAGACCGGCAGTGTGATGAAGACGCTGACGAGTGCCACGGCGCTCGCGGTCCTCGGCGGTGACCACCGCATCCCCACCACGGTGACACGGGAGGGCGACGGCACCGTCGCGCTCGTCGGGCACGGCGACGCGACGCTCTCGGCCGGCAGCGGCACGGTCTACCCGGGGGCACCGACCCTCGCGCAGCTCGCGCAGCAGGTGAAGTCGGCGCTCGGCGACGCCCCGGTGACGACGATCGTCGCGGACGACAGCTACTGGTCCGACGCCGACGCGTGGGACCCGACCTGGCCGGAGAGCGAACGCACGATCGGGTACCAGCCGCGGGTCACCGCGCTCATGGTCGACGGTGACCGGGCGAACCCGGCGGCGGCGACCTCACCCCGTTCGACCGATCCGGTCGGTCGGGCCGGCGCGGCGTTCCGCACGGCACTCGCGAACGCGGGCGTCGTGGGTGCCGGGAGCGCGCAGGTGGTGGAGCGTGCGACCACGAGCACGGACCAGATCGCCTCGGTCTCCTCGCAGCCGGTGTCCACGCTGATCGGGCAGATGATCCCGAACTCCGACAACACCCTGGCCGAGATGCTCGCCCGCGTCTCGTCGAAGGAGTCCGGCGCGGGCGGCTCGGCGGCGTCGCTGACGGGCGTCTACCAGAAGGCCCTCGCCGGGTACGGCCTCGACCCCGCCGGCATCACGATCAAGGACGGCTCGGGGGAGAGCGCCTCGAACGCGGTGTCGCCGTCCTTCGTCGCCCACCTGATGGTCGCGGTCGCCGCTGGGCAGAAGGGCCTCGGGGTGCTGTCGGAGTCGCTGCCGGTCGCCGGTGTCTCCGGCACCCTGGCGAGCCGGTTCACGGGTGCGAACGCGGTCGCGCGTGGCAAGGTGCACGCGAAGACCGGGTGGATCGACAGCGCGAACACGCTCGGCGGGTACATCGACGCGGCGGACGGCACGCGCCTGACCTTCGCGTTCTACGCGATCGGGTCCTCGCGTGCGGCAGCGCTGCCGGCACTCGACGCCGTGACCGCGGCGACCTACCGGTGCGGCGGGAGCCTGACCTCGTCCTGACCGCCTGCGACCCGCCGTCCCTCACGCGGTGCGGAGCCGCCGGGTGCAGGATGGATCCATGGCCAGGGCACTGCTCGTCGTCGACGTCCAGAACGACTTCACGGAGGGCGGTGCGCTCGGTGTGACGGGGGGCGCGGCCATCGCGAAGCGGATCAGCGCCTTCACCGGGCGGCACGGGGACGAGTACGACCTCATCGTCGGCTCCCGCGACTGGCACCACGGCGACGACGACAACGGCGGCCACTTCGCCGGACCCGAGGGGCCCGACTTCGTGGACACGTGGCCGGTGCACTGCGTCGGCGGTACCCCGGGCGCCGACTACCACCCGGACCTCGACACGAGCGTGATCGACGTGCACGTGTTCAAGGGTCGGGGTCGCCCGGACTACTCGGCGTTCCAGGCGAGCACCGAGGACGGCACCGCGCTGCCCGACCTGCTCGCGGAGCGCCGGGTGACGACGGTCGACATCGTCGGGATCGCCACCGACCACTGCGTGCGCGCCACGGCGCTCGACGCGCGGGCCGCCGGGTACGACGTCGCCGTGTACGAGGACCTCGTCGCGGGCGTCGACCCGGAGCGCAGCGAACGTGCCCTGGACGAGATCAGTGCGGTCGGCGGGCACGTCGACCGCAGCGACATGGACGAGGGGCTCGCGAACCCCGGAGGAGCAGTACTGTGACCACCACCCCCACGACCACCGGCTCGACCGCGACCGGCACGTCCTCGACCGGCCCGACCACGACCGTCGCCGACGAACACGTCTCCGTCGCCGACGTCCCCACCGGCCTCTTCATCGCCGGTGCCTGGCGTCCCGCGAGCGGTGGTGCGACCTTCCCGGTCCGCGACCCGAGCACCGGCGAGGTCCTCGCCGAGGTCGCCGACGCCACGCCCGAGGACGGCATCGCGGCACTCGACGCCGCCGTGGCCGCGCAGGAGGGCTGGGCGTCGACGCCACCGCGGACCCGCTCGGACATCCTGCGCCGTGCGTTCGACCTGGCGCACGAGCACGAGGACGACCTCGCGGCCCTGATGACGCTCGAGATGGGCAAGCCCCTCGCCGAGTCCCGCGGCGAGGTCGCGTACGGCAGCGAGTTCCTGCGGTGGTTCTCGGAGGAGGCCGTGCGCATCTCCGGCGACTACCGCACCAACCCGGAGGGCACCGGCCGGGGCATCGTGCTCCGCCGCCCGGTCGGTCCGGTCTACGCGATCACGCCGTGGAACTTCCCGCTCGCGATGGCGACCCGCAAGATCGGCCCCGCGCTCGCGGCGGGCTGCACCGTGGTGCTGAAGCCGGCCGACCTGACCCCGCTCACGACGCTCTTCCTGGTCGAGCTGTTCCGCCGCGCCGGGCTGCCGGACGGGGTGCTCAACGTGGTGCCGTCGCGCGACGCGAAGGCGCTGTCCGAGCCGATCATCGCCGACCGCCGACTCCGGAAGCTCACCTTCACGGGGTCGACGCCCGTCGGCTCGGCGCTGCTCAAGCAGGCGGCCGACAACGTCCTCAAGACGAGCATGGAGCTCGGTGGGAACGCACCGCTCCTCGTGTTCGACGACGCCGACCTCGACGAGGCCGTCGCCGCCGCGATGCAGGCCAAGTTCCGCAACGTCGGCGAGGCCTGCACCGCGGCGAACCGCTTCTTCGTGCAGGAGGGCATCGCGGACGCCTTCACCGCGGCGCTCAGCGCGAAGGTCGAGGAACTGCGCATCGGCCGTGGCACCGAGGACGGGACGACCATCGGCCCGCTCATCGACGACCGTGCCGTGGACAAGGCCGCCGGGCTCGTGGACGACGCCGTGCAGCGCGGTGCGCGTCTGGTGACGGGCGGCGAGCGGGTCGACCGTCCGGGGACCTTCTACACGCCGACGGTGCTCGACCAGGTCCAGCCGGGCTCGGACATCCTCACCACGGAGATCTTCGGACCGGTCGTGTCGATCACGCGCTTCACCACCGAGGAGGAGGGCATCCGCCTGGCGAACGACACTGAGTACGGGCTGGTGGCCTACGCGTTCACGACCGACTTCCGTCGGGGCCAGCGGCTCGCCGAGCGCCTGGAGACGGGGATGCTCGGCCTGAACACCGGCGTCGTGTCGAACGCGGCGTTCCCGTTCGGTGGCGTGAAGTCGTCGGGGCTCGGCCGCGAGGGCTCCCACGAGGGCCTCGAGGAGTACCTGGAGTCGGTCTACGTCCTGACCCCGGACCCCTTCGCCGCCTGACCCCCGCACGTTCGGCGAGCCGGCGCGTCAGACCAGCAGCTGGTGCTTCGCCAGGTCGCGGTAGAGCGGGGTGGACTGCACGAGCTCGGAGTGCGTGCCCGTGCCGACGACCCGGCCGTGCTCGAGCACGACGATGACGTCCGAGTCGACGACGGTGGACAGTCGGTGCGCGATGACGAGCAGCGTGCGGTCGGCCGCGACGGCGTCGATCGCCAGGCGCATCTTCTGCTCGTTCACGCCGTCGAGCGACGAGGTCGACTCGTCGAGCTGCAGGATCGGGGGAGCGGCGAGCAGCGCCCGGGCGATCGCGAGCCGCTGCCGCTCGCCCCCGGAGAGCATGACGCCGTCCTCACCGACCTGCGCGTCGAGGCCGCGGGGGTCGCGGTGCAGCACGTCGCCCAGGTTGACGGCCTCGAGCACCCGGACGCACGCCGCCTCGGACGCGTCGGGGGAGCCGAGCAGCAGGTTCGCCCGGATGGTGCCGGCCAGCACGGGGGCGTCCTGCTCGACGTACCCGATCTGCGCGCGGAGCTCGGCGCGGTCGAGCCCGCGGACGTCGACGCCGCCGAGCCGGATCACGCCCGACGTCGGGTCGTAGAAGCGCTCGATGAGCGCCAGCGTGGTGGACTTGCCGGCACCGGAGGGGCCGACCAGCGCGACCCGCGAGCCGCGCGGCACCCGGAACGACACGTCGTCCAGCACCACGTCGTCGGCCGCGGCTGCCTCGTCGACCGCACCCGGGCCTCCAGACCGGGCCTCGCCTCCGGACGTGGCAGCGTCGGCTGACGGAGCGGCGCCGTCCGGACCGCTCGCGTCCGCAGCACGTGCGTACCGGAACGTGACGTGCTCGAACGCGATCGCGTCGTCCGTCTCGGTCGCTGCGGCGACCCGGACGGCGCCGTCGTCCTGGTCCTCGGTCGGCAGGTGCAGGATCTCCTCGATGCGACCGAGGGCGCCGAGCGCCTGCGCGACGGCGACGGCGGCACCGAGCGCCTGACCGAGCGGCATGACCATCATGAACAGCAGCAGGATGAAGGTGATGAGCGTGGCGATGGTGATCTGCCCTGCGGCGACCTGCGCCCCGCCGACGCCGAGCACGGCGATGAACGCGACCTGCATGACGATGCTGGCGACGGGGACGACGAACGCCGACATCTTCGCGATGTCGAGGCCGCGGCGGTAGGCCTCGGTGGCGTGGCCGTCGACCTCGGCGACCTCGCGGTCGGTGGCCCCGGCGGCGCGGATCGTGCGGACGGCGCCGATGCCCCGCTCGACCGCGGCGGTCAGGTCGCCGACCTTCTCCTGCGCGCGCTTCGACGCGACGCGGATGCGGCGGCTGAGCCCGCCGACGACGACGATCGCGACGAGCACGATGACGACGGTGATGCCGAGGAGCAGGGGATCGATGACCGCCATCGCGATGATGGCGCCGACGAAGGTGAGCGCGCCGCCGATCGACTCGATCAGTCCCTGGGTGAGCACCGCGCGCAGGA
>CAJYIG010000081.1 GCA_913774725.1 uncultured Curtobacterium sp.
GCGGGCCACCCGAGGTGCTGGCAGATGCCCTTCTTCCACTCGATCGACCGCGGGATCGTGGGCCACGCCTGCAGCCCGAGCCGCGACGGCTTCACCGACTGCCAGACGTCCACGAACGGGTGCCCGACGACGAGCACGTGCGCGCCCCACTTCCCGCGCATCACGGCGTCGGCGAAGCGGGACTCCTTCGACCCCGGCACGAGGTGGTCGACCAGGACCCCGACGCGGCGGTCCCTGGTCGGGCGGAACTCCTCGAGGACGTCCGCCAGGTTGTCGACACCGGAGAGTTCCTCGACGACCACACCCTCGACGCGCAGGTCCGCTCCCCAGACCTTCTCCACGAGTTCCGCGTCGTGCTTGCCCTCGACCATGATCCGGGAGGGCAGCGCCACGCGTGCCCGCTGCTGCTCGACGGCGAACGAGCCGGACGCGGTGCGGAGGCGACCACCGTTGGAGGCGTGCCGGACCGCCGGAGCCGCACCGGGCCTCCCGGCCGTCCCCACGGACCGCGTGGGTGGTGCCGCCGCTGCGGACCGGCCCACCGGAGCCTGCGGACGACCGAGGGTGACGAGCTCGCCCTCGAGCAGGAACTGCCCGGTGAAGGGGAAGGCGCGGGTTCGACCCTTCCAGTCCTCCAGGGTGACGTTGCCCGCCTCGAGCCCGACGACGGCGCCCGCCCAGCCGGAGTCCGGGTCCTCGAGCACCATGTCGCGTTCGAGCGGCACCTGCCGCACCTTCTTGACGCCCTTCGAGCGCCAGTCGCCCGAGAGCACGTCACTGCCGTAGCGGTCGTCGTCCACCCGGGAAGCGTAGTGTCGACGGGTCCCGCAACGGCGCCGGCACCCTGGCGCGTCACGGTACGCGCCGCGTCCACCCCCACGATCGGAAGGCCACACCGTGCGCGCAACCGTCATCCACGCCCCTCGCGACATCCGCGTCGAGGAGCGCGACACCCCCGTCCTCATCGAGCCCACCGACGCCGTCGTCAAGGTGACGGCCTCCTGCGTCTGCGGGTCCGACCTCTGGCCCTACCGCGGCGTCCGCGGGACCGAGCAGGCGCACACCATCGGGCACGAGTTCGTCGGCGTCGTCGAGTCCGTCGGCGGGGAGGTCACCGACCTCGCCGCGGGCGACTTCGTCATCGCGCCGTTCACCACCAACGACGGCACCTGCCAGGCGTGCGCCCACGGCATGACGAGCGGCTGCGAGCACAGCTCGATCTTCGGCGGCACGACCGACGCGTACGGCCACCCGATCGGCGGTGCGCAGTCGGAGTACGTGCGCGTGCCCGACGCCGCGGCGACCCTCGTGAAGGTCCCCGGCCCGGTGGACGACGACCTCGTGCCGTCGCTCCTCACGCTGTCCGACGTGTTCTCGACCGGGCACCACGCTGCGGTGTCGGCCGAGGTCGGCCCCGGCAAGACCGTCGTGGTCGTCGGGGACGGCGCGGTCGGGCTGTCCGCGGTGCTCGCGGCGTCGCGTCTGGGTGCCGAGCGCATCATCGCGATGAGCCGGCACGCCGACCGTCAGGCGCTGGCGCGGGAGTTCGGGGCGACCGACGTCGTCGAGACCCGCGGTGACGAGGGCATCGCCGCCGTGCGCGAGCTGCTCGGCGGGGAGCTCGCCGACTGCGCCCTCGAGGCCGTCGGCACCGCGGAGAGCATGGACCAGGCGCTGCGGGTCGTCCGCCCCGGCGGCAACGTCGGCTACGTCGGTGTCCCCGCGGGGGACCCGGAGCTGCCGATGCCGTTCCTGTTCGCGAAGAACATCACCGTGGGCGGCGGCATGGCCCCGGCACGCGCGTACATCGAGGAGCTGCTCCCCGACGTGCTGTCGCGGACGATCGAGCCCGGCAGGGTGTTCGACCTCGAGCTGCCCCTCGACCAGGCGGCCGAGGCGTACGCGGCGATGGACGAGCGGCGCGCGATCCAGGTGCTGCTGCGCCCGTAGCGCCGCAACGGCGCCGGGTCCGGGTCGGCGGCACACACTGCCCACCCGGACCCGGCGAAGCCCGTCAGGCGTCCCGCACCGCGAGCACCCGGTGCGGTGCCGCCCGTTCGGCGGTCCATCCCGTCGGCAGCACCTCCTGCAGCTCGGGCACCGTGAACGACCGGCGGATCGAGCGGAGCCCGTCCACCCGGACGAACGTGCCGGCGGACACCAGCGGCGACGCCAGCGCGTACGCCCGGTAGGCCTGCCGGGACCGCCGGATGTCGGAGTGCAGGCTCCGCCCGGTGGCCAGCCGCTCGGAGTCGGCGAGGAACCCGGCCCTGGCGTCGTCGTCCAGGTGGTGCAGCACGTGGTTCGAGACGACGACGTCGAACCGCTCCCCCGCCGCCACGAGGTCCGCGCTCGCCGCCTGGCGGAAGGTCACCCCCCGGGAGGTCGACCGGCGAGCCGCGGTGATCGCACGCTCGTCGGGGTCGACCCCGACGACCTCGAGCGAGAAGCCGTCACTCCCCGCCCACCGGACGAGCGAACGCGCGAGGTCCCCACCGCCGCACCCGAGGTCGAGCACGCGGGCGCGACCGCTCGGCGGGAGCGCCGGGACGACGTGCGTGCGCCACACCGCCCGCCATCCGCTGACCAGTGCGTTCACCACGGCGAACCGTCGGAAGGTCCGGTCGAGCACGCGCGGATCGCACCCCGGGTCGTCCATCAGCTCCTGCAACTCGGTGTCCCGCTGCCGCAGGTCGACGGCGCGGAGTCCGGGCTCGCGGCCGTCGTCCGCGCCGCGCACGGACCAGGTGCGGTCGTTCACGCCTCGACCGCCGTGAGCCTCGCGCTCTCGACCGTCAGCCCGGGTCCGAAGGCGACGGCCGCGACCGGGGAGCCCGGCGCGAGCCCCTGCTCGACCGCGTCCCGGAGCACGAACAGCACCGTCGCGCTCGACATGTTGCCGTGGTCCCGGAGCACGGCGCGACTGGAGGCGACGGCGCCGTCGGGCAGCGCGAGGGCGTCCTGGGCGCGGTCGAGGATCGCCCGTCCGCCGGGGTGCACCGCCCACACGGGCAGGTCGGCGAACGTCTCGCCC
>CAJYIG010000082.1 GCA_913774725.1 uncultured Curtobacterium sp.
CTGACCGTCGGGGCTGCGGCGTCGAAGATCTCGAAGCTCAAGAACGAGCTGCAGGACGTCGACACCTACGCGCGGAACATCAACGTGAACGACCCGCAGGAGGTCATGTTCACCGAGGTGTTCCGGCGCTACACGAACGAGCTCCGCCGGGCCAACGCCTTCGACTTCGACGACCTGATCGGCCAGACGGTCTTCCTGTTCCGCGCCTTCCCCGAGGTCGCCGCGCTCTACCAGCGGCGCTTCCGCTTCGTCCTGGTCGACGAGTACCAGGACACCAACCACGCGCAGTACGCCCTGATCCGCGAACTCACCCGGCCGGTGCCCGTCGAGCAGGTCGACAAGCTCGAGGACGCCGGGCAGCACGTCGCCCGGATGCGGGAAGCCGACGGGTCCATCGCCCCGGCGTCGCTCACGGTGGTCGGTGACTCCGATCAGTCGATCTACGCCTTCCGCGGCGCGGACATCCGCAACATCGTCGAGTTCGAGCGGGACTTCCCGAACTCGAAGGTGATCCTGCTCGAGCAGAACTACCGCTCGACGCAGACGATCCTCGACGCCGCGAACGCCGTCATCGCGAACAACTTCGATCGCCAGGCGAAGAACCTGTTCACCGACGTCGGCGCCGGCGACAAGATCATCGGCTTCACCGGGTACACCGGCCACGACGAGGCGCAGTTCGTCGCCGACGAGATCCAGCGCCTGCACGACGAGGGCACGTCCTACCGCGACATGGCGGTGTTCTACCGGACGAACTCGCAGACGCGTGCACTCGAGGAGATCTTCATCCGGTCGGCGATCCCGTACCGGGTGCTCGGCGGCACGAAGTTCTACGAGCGTGCCGAGATCAAGGACGCGATGGCGTACCTGATCACCGTCGCCAACCCGGCCGACCCGCTGTCGCTCCGGCGCATCCTGAACGTGCCGAAGCGCGGCATCGGCGCGGTCACGGAGACGGCGCTGCAGCGCTACGCCGACGAGCACGAGACCTCGATGCGCGAGGCCCTGCGGCACGCCGACGAGCTCGGCTTCGGCCCGAAGGTGCGGAACGCGATCACCTCGTTCGCGGCGCTGCTCGACGACGTCGCCTCGCGCGCCGCGACGCAGCCGGTCGTCGACACCCTGACGCAGCTGCTCGACGGCTCGGGGCTGCTCGAGAACCTGCGGAAGTCGCCCGACGCGCAGGACGCCGCGCGCGCGGACAACATCGACGAGCTCGTCGCGGTGACGCGGGAGTTCCAGAAGAACAACCCAGAGGGGACCCTGTCGGACTTCCTGACCGAGGTCTCCCTCGTCGCGGCGGCCGACGAGCTCGACGACTCGTCCGGAACGGTGTCGCTCATGACACTGCACACCGCGAAGGGCCTGGAGTACGACGCGGTCTTCCTCACCGGTGTCGAAGAGGACCTGCTGCCGCACCGGATGTCCGCGAACGAGCCGGGCGGCCCCGCCGAGGAACGCCGGCTCTTCTACGTCGGCATCACGCGCGCGAAGAAGTCGCTCTTCCTGTCGTTGGCGATGACCCGCGCGCAGTTCGGCGACGTCAACGTGGCGATGCCCTCCCGGTTCCTGCAGGAGATCCCCGAGGGCCTGATCGAGTGGAAGCAGTCCCCGGGCATGGCGAACAGCCGCGGCGGCACCGAGCCCCGCGCACTGAACGCTCGTCGCGGCGGCGGCCCCGGCGGCTTCGGCGGCGCAGGCTCGGGCGGCGGCGGGTACCGCGGCGGCGGTGGGTTCTCGGGCGGCTCCTACGACCGCGCGGCCGCGGCGGCGAAGACCCGTCCGAAGACCGAGTGGGCGAACCGGGTGTCCGGGCAGGTCCGCGACAACGGCGACATGGAACTCGTCGCCGGCGACCGCATCAAGCACGTCGACTTCGGCGAGGGCACGGTGTCCGCGGTCACCGGGCAGGGCGCCAAGCGCATCGCCGAGATCGCGTTCGACGCCGCGGGACGCAAGAAGCTCCTCATCAAGATCGCGCCGATCGAGAAGCTCTGACCCCACGGGGGTGGTGCCTCAGCGCACCATCCGGACCGCGTCGAGCCCGTACGGCCCGATCGGTTCGTGCTTGACCGTGCCGTCGCGCTCGAAGCCGTTGCGTCGGTAGAACGCCTCGGCCCGGGGGTTCCCGTCGGCGACCCAGAGGAACGCGGGGCCGGAGCCGACGGCGGCGTCGAGCAACGCCTGTCCGGCGCCCGATCCATGGTGCTCGGCGAGGACGTAGATGCCCTCGAGCTCGCGGTCGCGCGGGCGCTCGCCGCGGCCGGGGCCGGCCGAGGCCCAGCCGATCACCGTGTCACCGTCCGAGGCGACGAGCACGTCGACGTCGGGCTCGGCGATGATCCCGCGCCACCGAGCTGCGCGGGCGTCGACGTCGAGCGCGGCGAGGAAGTCGGCGGGCAGCAGGTGGGCGTACGCCTCGCGCCACGCCTGCACGTGCACGGCGGCGATCGCGTCGGCGTCCTGCACGTCGGCCGGTCGGACGGTGAGCGCGTGCGGAGTCCCCATCCGACGACGCTACCGCGGCCGCGGCCCCCGGTGTCGAACCACGTTCCCGACGTCGAACCAGCGCCAGCGGCTGGTTCGATGTCGGATCCGTGGTTCGACCTGCGCCAGCACGACGCGCACGGACGCCGGCGCCGCGCCTACGGCTGCAGCCGCGCCACGTCCCAGTCGTCGCCGGCGCGGACGTACTGCAACCGCCGGTGCATGCGGTCACGGCTGCCCTGCCAGAACTCCACCACGTCGGGCTCGAGCCGCCATGCCACCCAGCCCTCGGGGCGCGGCACGTCGTCGTCGCTCTCGTCGAGCAGCACGTTCGCGTCGTCGATCAGGTCCTGCAGCGTCCGCGGTTCGAGCACGTCCGACTGGTCGGCGATCGCGGTCGCGGCGCGGGACTTCGGCGACCGGTCGGCGAACAGGGCGTCGGACTCCTCGTCGGACAGCTGCACGGCCCGGCCCTCGAAGCGCAGCTGCTGCATGCTCTCGCGCCAGTACACCTGCAGCGCGGCGTGCGGGTTCTCGGCGAGCTGCCGACCCTTCGGGCTCAGCGTCGAGGTGCCGAACACCAGCCCACGGTCGTCGAGCCGCTTCACGTCGACGGTGCGGGCGGAGACCCGGCCGTCGGCGCCGGCGGTCGCGAGGGTCATCGACATCGGCTCGGAGACCTCGCGGTCGGCGGCGTCGTCGAGCCAGGCCCGGGCGACGTCGAACGGCGACGCGGGCGGCGCGTCGAACTCGGGCAGGTGCAGGGAGTCGTCACCGGAGAGCGAACTGGACATGTCCCCACCCAATCGCGCTCAGTCGGTCCACGTCCAGGTCGCCGGGGGACGCCCGCCCCGCGCGGTCGACGTCGGCGCTGCGTCGGTCCGCACGAGCGCGGGGTTCGTCCGGAGTGCCCGGTTCAGGTTGCCGGCGTCCGGGGCCGTCCCGTGGAGCGCCGTGTGCAGTGCCGCGGCGGCACTCGTCGGGAACACGTGTCCGAGCAACGCGCGCGTCATCGGGACGTCCCGCCACAGCCGGGTGCGCACCTGGTCGACGGCGGCGCGCACGATCGCGTCGTGGTCGAACGGGAGGCCCAGGTCACCCTCGGCGAGCGGCCGCCACACCGCGGGTCCCCCGTCCGCCCCCGGGTCGGCTGCCCCCACGACCGCCACGAACGCGATGCTGATCGCGGTGTCGCGCGGGTCGCGGGACGGTCCGTCGAACGCGCCGACCTGCGCGAGGTGCCGCACCGCGCCGTCGCCGATGCCGGCCTTGGTGCGCAGGGCGCGCCGTGCACCGTCGGCGAGGCGTTCCGCGGCGTCCAGGAGGACGCCGGGCAGTGCCTCCCGGCCGACGTACGGGTCGTACGCCCGACGTGCGGTGGCGACCCCCAGGCCCTCCGCCACCGAGAACGACACCGGGACGACGTCGATCGCGATGAGCGGCTGGTCGCGGGCCGCCGTGGGGGCGTCGGTCATGCCGACGCCCGACGGGCGGCTCGGGCCGCGCGCTCGGTGCGGAGCACTTCGCGGACGTCGGCGAACGACTGGTGCACCTGGAAGCGGCCGTCGATCCAGACGGGCTGGAGCAGGCTGGTCGCCTCGTCGTCGGGCGTGGCCTGGTCGGTCTGCCGGATCTCCCCGGTCTCGTCGCGGTGCAGGGCGATGCGGCCCTTCGCGCTCTTCTTGCCGCTGCCGGTCTTCGGGTCCTTCTGGATGTCGACCGGTTCGCCGTCCACCAGGGCCCACGTCGCCTTCACGGCGCTGCCGAGGTTGTCGCGGGTCATGTACTGGTACGTGTACGAGCCGATGCCGAGCACGATGTTGTCGCTCGCGTAGCCCTTGGCGGCCAGGCGTTCGTAGATGCGGCGCGCACGGTCGAGCGTGATGCTGTCGCCGTAGATCACGCCGATGTGCTGGTCGAGGACCTTGTAGCCCTCCGCGTTGACGGTGTGACCGAACAGCTCGTCGAGGAGCTCGACGACGCCCTTCTCCTCGTGGGTGCGGCCGTCGCGGAGGAGTTCGTCCCGCGGGACGCCGTGCACCGTGCCGGTGACGATGTCGACCGGGTCGCCCGAGTCCGGGCGGATGACGAGCTTGCCGTCGCGGGCCGTGATGCGGTCCTTGAGCTGCGGGAGCGTCTCGGTGATGACCTTGAACAGGTCGAAGCCGTCGCTCACCGCCGAGACGATGCCCGTCGGGTAGACGTCGAGGATCTGC
>CAJYIG010000083.1 GCA_913774725.1 uncultured Curtobacterium sp.
GACCCCGGGAGGGTGAAGCCGGGCTGCTGCTGCCGGGTGCACACCTGGGTGGCGCCGTCGCGGCACTGCTCGCAGGTCCCGCAGGCGAACACGAACGGCGCCGTCACCCGGTCACCGACCGTGAACCCCGTGACGTCCGGTCCGACGGCCGCGACGGTCCCCGAGAACTCGTGACCCGGGACGTGCGGGAGCGACACCGAGTCGTCGTGGCCCTTCCACGCGTGCCAGTCGCTCCGGCAGACGCCGGTCGCCCGGACGGCGACGACGACGCCGTCGGCGGGTGCCTCCGGTGTCGGGACGTCGACGACGACGGGTGTGGATCCGAAGCGGTCGTACCGGACTGCGCGCATCCCGTCATCCTGGCAGAGCGACGGACGGGAGGCGCGTGGCGAGCCCGTCCCGCGCCTCCCGTCCGCCCTCCGGTCGCGTCAGTACACGATCCGCCCGGCCCGGTCGTGGAACTCCCCCGTCGGCCCGTCCGGCCGACCAGCGCGAGCGCCACCGTCGCATCCGTGCCCTCGGTCACCGTGTGGTGCCCGCCGTGCCTGTTGAAGTCCGTCGCCGTCCGCGTCACTCGCCGAAGCCGGAGCGGACCAGCGCGACGAGCGTGTCCACGGCGTCCTGCGCGTCCGGTCCGACCGCCTGGATCGTCACGGTCGCACCCTTCGGCCGGGCGAGCGCCATGATCGCGAGGAGGCTCTTGGCGTCGACGCCGTCCACGCGGACGCCCGACTCGTGCTTCGCCGCGGCCTTCACGAACTCGGCCGCCGGACGGGCGTGCAGCCCGCTCTCGTTGACCAGCTCGACGGTCGCGGTGACCGTCCCGTCGGCGGGACCGTCGTCGTCGACGCGGGTCGCGCCTCCCGGCTGGTCCCCGTCCGGGAGGGAGGCTCCCCCGTCGTCGTCGGCGGACCCTGCGGCCGTCGAGGCGGCGGCCAGGACCGCGTCGACGTCGCCACCGGACTGCGCGGCGACCGCCGCGGCGACCGTGCCCTCGACGAGCGGTGCCTGCGAGACGTGCACGCGCTCGCGATCGGCGTCGTCGAGGAAGTCGAGCGCGGTGTCGGTCGTCAGGTAGGCGGAACCGAGGTCGCAGAGCACGACGACGGCGTCGGCCGACGAGAGCTCGTGGATGCCGTCGGTGATCGCCTCGAACGACGTGCCGATGCCACCGTCGTCCGTCCCGCCGGCGGCGACGAGCGGGACGTCCGCAGCCATCTGGCGGGCGAGTTCGACGGTGCCGGTGGCGATCGCCGCGCTGTGCGAGACGACCAGGATGCCGACGGTCACGCGGCGTCCACCGCGGCGCGCAGGATGTACGCCGTCGACTGGGCGCCCGGGTCGCGGTGCCCGACCGCCCGGTCGCCGAGGTAGCTCGCGCGGCCCTTGCGGGCGACGAGCGGGTCGGTCGACTCGGCACCGGTCACGGCGGCGTCGGCGGCGGCCTCGAGCACGCGCTCGGGGCCCTCGCCCGCCGCTGCCGCGGTGGCGGCGGCGTCGACGGCGGCCGACCAGGCGTCGACCATGGTCTTGTCGCCGACCTCGGCCTTGCCGCGCGAGACGACGCCGTCGCGGGCCGCGGTGAGGACGGCGACCAGGGCGTCCGCATCGAGCTCGGTCGCGTCGCCGGCGGCCTGCGCGGCCTTCAGGTACGCGGTCCCGAAGAGCGGACCGGCGGCACCACCGACCGTCGAGATGAGCTTCGTCGCCACCGTCGTGAAGACCGCGCCGGGAGTGTCGAAGGACCCGGCGTCGACGGCCTCGACCACGGCGCGGAAGCCGCGGTCGAGGTTCTCGCCGTGGTCCCCGTCGCCGATCTCACGGTCGAGCGTGACCAGTTCGGCGCGGTGGTCGTCGATCGTCGCGGCGGTGCGGCGCACCCAGTCGATGGCCCATGCGGTGTCGAGCGCCAATTCGTGTTCCTTCCTGGATGGTGGACGGTGGTCAGCGGCCCCAGCGCAGTGCGGGGGTCTCCACCGGGGCGTCCCAGAGTGCCGTGAGCTCCTCGTCGAGCACCGTGACGGTGATCGAGAAGCCGGGCATCTCGAGGGACGTGACGTAGTCGCCGACCACGCTACGCGCGACGTGGTGGCCGCGGTCCGTGAGCACCTCGGCGGCGCGGCGGTACACGATGTAGAGCTCGGAGAGCGGCGTGCCGCCCATGCCGTTCACCAGGAGCAGCAGCTGCGAGCCGGCGGGTGCGTCGAGGTCGGCGAGCACCGGTTCGAGCACACGGTCGACGAGCTGGTCGGCGGGGGCCATCGCGATACGCTCGCGGCCCGGCTCGCCGTGGATGCCGATGCCGAGCTCGACCTCGTCGTCAGCGAGCGTGAAGGACGGCGCCCCCGCGTGCGGGACCGTCCCGGAGCCGAGCGCCAGGCCCATCGACCGGGTGACCTCGTTGACCCGACGGGCGACCGCCGCGACGGCGTCGAGGTCGTCGCCGCGCTCGGCTGCGGCACCGGCGCACTTCTCGACGACGACGGTGCCGGCGACGCCGCGACGTCCGGCCGTGTACAGGCTGTCCTGCACGGCGACGTCGTCGTCGACCACGACGGACTCGACGCGGATGTCCTCCATCGCGGCCAGTTCGGCGGCGGTCTCGAAGTTGAGGACGTCGCCGGTGTAGTTCTTCACGATGTGGAGCACGCCCGCTCCCCCGTCCACCGCCTTCGTCGCGGCGACGATCGGGTCGGGCGTCGGGCTCGTGAAGACCGGACCGGGGACGGCCGCGTCGAGCATGCCGTGTCCGACGAACCCGGCGTGCAGGGGCTCGTGCCCGCTGCCGCCACCGCTGACGATGCCGACCTTACCCCGCACCGGGGCGTCCGCGCGGTGCAGGTGGATCGGGTCCTCGACCAGCACGACCTGCCCCTCGTGCGCCCGGGCGAACCCACGGACGGTCTCCGTGACGACGTCGTGCGGATCGTTGATGAGCTTCTTCATGACGGACCTCCACGGGTGCGGGGCCGACCGCCGGCGGAGCCACACCGCCGTCGTCGACCGGAGTGCGTCCACCCTACAGCGGCCGCCCGTTCGGCTCCGTTGCACGTTCGTGCAGCACGAGGCCCGCACGGCCCGGCTGCGGAATGCTCGACCGCACACCCGGTGTGCACGTTCGTGCAGTTTCGCGAACTCGGCTCGTTCCGTGATCGCGTCGCAGCGATCGGCCTCACTATGCTCGGCCCCAATCACTCGACGGGGAGTGCCGGACGCAGCAGCCACCGGACCCCCACCACTCGCACTGGAGGTCACCGATGGACGGCATCGGCGTCAATTTCTTGTCAGAGCTCGTCGGTACGGCGTTGCTCATCATCCTCGGTGGCGGTGTCGTCGCCGCCGTCTCGCTGACGAAGTCCAAGGGCTTCGGCGCCGGCTTCCTCATGGTCACGATCGGCTGGGGCTTCGCGGTCTTCGCCGGTGTCCTCGTGTCCTACAAGTCCGGCGGCCAGCTGAACCCCGCCGTCAGCCTCGCGCAGATGCTGCTCGGCAACATCAGCTTCGGCACGATGCTCATCTACTGGGTCG
>CAJYIG010000084.1 GCA_913774725.1 uncultured Curtobacterium sp.
GCAGCTCATCGCCCTGTACGAGGGGCTCCAGCTGCAGGCCATGCTGCGTCCGGACCTCGATCTCGTGCCGGCGTTCGACCGTGCCGTCGCGCGGCTCGAGCGCGGGTGGATGGAGCGGTACGAGCCGCAGGCTGCGCAGCGCTTCTCGCAGTGGAGTGACGGCGGCAGCTGGGAGATCTGACGCCTGGCCGCGAGGCGCGTCAGCCGTGTCGACCCGGAGGCGCGTCGGCGTAGTCATGGAGGCTCCGACGGAAGGAACCGACATGGCAGCACCGAACCCGATCCAGGTCCAGAAGTACCTCAGCGGCATCGACTACCCGGCCTCGAAGGACGACATCGTGGCGACCGCCGAGAAGGAGGACGCCCCCGGTGACGTCCTCGAGGCGCTCAAGGGCATCCCGGACGGCGACTACGACGCTCCCACCGCGGTGACGAAGGCCGTCTCCGACAAGGGCTGAGCGCACTCGCACAGCCGAGACTCGGGCTGAGCGACGTTCCTCGTGCTCAACGGCGCGAGAGCGGTCGCTCAGCCCGAGTCTCGCGTCCGGGGGACCTAGCGCGGGCGGTGGCCCCGCGGCACCGAACCGTTGCCCGGGTCGTACCCGGTGTCCCGCAGCACGGGGATCGCCGTCGTGTCGTTGTGGACCGAGTGCACCGTCACCCGGCGTGCACGCCGCAGGGCCCGCCGCGCGCCCGGGGTCGCCACGAGGCCGCCGAGCACGAGTCCCGCCCCGATGCCGAGCGCCACCGAGACCGCCGCCACGAAGTCGAGTGCGGCGCCGGAGGACCCGGACATGAAGTTGAGCAGCGCGTTCGACACCGCGACACCGGGCAGCAGCGCACCGCAGAACGCCGGGACCGCGATCGCAGCGACCGCCGTGCGCATCCGGGCGGCCGCGATGGTCGACAGCACGCCGAGCAGCACCGACGCGATGAACGTCGCGCCGAGCAGCGGCATCCCGAGGTGCCGGAGCTCCCAGAGGAACGCCCCGGCGGCGACCGAGAACACGACCGCGACCGGGATGACCCGTGCGCTGGCCTGCTGCACGAAGCAGTTCGCCGCCGCGGACACGACCGTCAACGACAGGGACGCCCAGAGCGGCAGCGGTCGCAGCACGATCCCGGACGGGTCGACCTCGATGCTCAGCCAGTGCAGCACCGCGATGCCGGCCGGCACCCCGACGACGATCGCGGCGATCACGAGCACGATGTAGAACGCCCGTGCCACCGCCATCGACCGGAAGCCGGAGATCGCGTCCTGCGCCCAGGTCACGAGCGACACGTGCGGCAGCAGCAGGACCACGAGCGCGGCGACCATCGTGGCCGCCCCGGTCGCGGTCAGGACGTCGGCCCAGATCGCGAGTGTGCCGATCGCGGAGGCGACCGCAGCCTGGGCTCCCGAGACGAAGAACTGCGGGAAGCCCCGACCGGTCAGCCACCGCCCGGACAGGATGATCCCGAACATGAGCACGAACGCGCCCACGCCGGCGCGCCACCCGCCACCGGCCTGCATCGCGATCGAGGTGCCGAGCACCGAGAGCCCGACGTCGGCGAGCCACGACGGCCAGCGGCTCGGCAGGCGCAGCACCGCCACGAGGGCGCTCACGGCACTCGTCATGTCGCGTTCGCCGTGCACCAGGTCGTCGACGATCTGGTTCGCGCGCGCGAGCCGGTCGAGGTCGGAGCCGTCCGACTGCACGGTCCGCACCTTGACGAGCGGCGGGTGGTCGGAGGGGGCGTACTGGATCGTCACCGAGCTGCCGGAGAAGTCGAGGTCGAGCGGCGCCAGGTTCCACTTGGTGGAGACCGCGACGACGGCCGTCTCGACGCTGCGGGTGTCCGCGCCCGAGGCGAGCATGACCTCCGCCAGGTCGAGGCAGAAGTCGACGATCTGCACGGGCGAGTACTGCTCGCGCGGGCGGGTGTCGGGGGTGACGTCCTCGTAGATCGTGCCGCGCAGGCGGGCACGGGCGTCGCGGATGTCGTGCTGTGCGAGGTTGCGGACGCGCGGCCGGGGTGGACGCCCGGGCCGCGGGACGCCGGGGAGGAACTGCTCGGCCATCCGTCAATGGTGCCAGCCGTGCACGCCCGAGTCCGGGCGTCGGCTGGACGTGACCGACGGACGGACGGGTGGCGCGGTGCCAGCTGGCACCGCGCCTCCCGTCCGTCACGTGGTGACGTCCCGTGGGACGTGACGACTACTGCTCGAAGGTCGCCTTGAGCTCGATGTCGACGCCGGTGAGCGCCTTGGAGACCGGGCAGGTCGCCTTGGCCTCGTCGGCGGCCTTCAGGAAGGCCTCCTCGTCGATGCCGGAGACCTCGCCGTTGACGGTCAGGGTGATGCCGGTGAGCTTGAAGCCGCCGGCGCTGTCCGGGCCGAGCGAGACGTCGGCCTTGACGTCGAGGGCCTCGACGGTGCCGCCGGCCTCGCCGAGGATCGCCGAGAACTGCATCGCGTAGCAGGCGGAGTGGGCCGCGGCGATGAGCTCCTCGGGGCTGGTGGTGCCACCGGCCTCGTCCGCGGCGCGCTTGGGGAAGGAGACGTCGTAGGTGCCGACCTTCGAGCTCGACAGCTCGACCTGGCCGGAACCGTCGTTGAGGCCGCCGTGCCAGGCGGTGCGTGCGGTGCGCGTGGGCATACCCGCTCCTTTCGTTGGGGGAGGCCCCGATCAGGACCGTCGCCAGTCAATCGGAGAACGGTCGTTCTCGCAACCGGCTCTCGGCAAGTGTGCAGGTGGCTGCGCCCACGCCCGGGCCCATGCCGAGTCTCGGGCTGCGCGACCGTTCTCGGGCTGTTCGGCGCGAGATGGGTCGCTGGCCGCGAGACTCGGGGCCGCCGGCGCCGCGGCCGGTCAGACCGCGGGACCCGTTGCGCGCAGGGCGTCGGCCTGCTCCGGGGACGTGCGTGCCGCGTAGCCGATCCGGCTCTCGCGCACGTGCCACGCCATCCGCTCGGCCGCAGCCTCGACGTCCCCCGCGTCGATCGCCGCGAGGATGCGCCGGTGGTCGGGCCACAGCCGCTTGCCGCGCGACGAGGTGTCGAGCGCGTAGAGCCACTCGATCTTCCGCGACAGCTGGCGGAGCAGGGTCGCGAGCGTCGAGCTGCCGGAGAGCTCGGCGACGAGCAGGTGGAAGCGCTCGTTGAGGTCGACGAGCAGGTCGAGCTCGTCCCGCTCGACGGCTTCGTCTCCTTCGTCGAGGACCGCGCCGAGCTCGCGGCGCACGCGCCACCAGTCCTCCGGCGGGACGTCGGCCGCGAAGAGCGTCCGGGCACGGGTCGCTGCGCGGCGTGCGGTGGCCGTCTCGAGCGACTCGCGGACCGCGAACAGGTCGTCGGCCTCGTCGAAGGGGATGTCGGCGATCCGCGAGCCGACGTTCGGGCGCGAGACGACGAAGCCCTCGCCCTCGAGCCCGCGGAGCGCCTCGCGGACCGGCACCCGGGAGACCCCGTGGCGCTCCGCGAGGAACGCCTCGGTCACCCGGGTGCCCGGTTGCAGGGCGCCGGTGACGATGTCGTGGCGGATGGCGTCGATGACGCTCGTCCCGTTCAGCACGGTGCCGATCGTGCCACACCACGTCGGTCGGCGGCCCGGGAACGCGTCACGCAGCCGCCTCGGCGAGGCTGCGGCCCGGGATGGCGTCGAGCAGGTCCTTCGTGTACTGCTCCTGCGGGTCGTCGAACACCGCTGCGACGCTGCCCCGCTCGACGACCTCGCCCCGACGCATGACCACGACGTCGTCGGCGATCCGCCGGACCACCCCGAGGTCGTGGGTGATGAACAGGTAGCTCAGCCCCAGTCGGTCCTGCAACTCCTCGAGCAGCGCCAGGATCTGCTCCTGCACGAGCACGTCGAGCGCCGAGACCGCCTCGTCGAGGATGATCAGCTCCGGCTCGAGCGCCAGCGCCCGGGCGATCGCCACGCGCTGCCGTTGCCCGCCGGACAGCTCGTTCGGCCGGAGCTGCGCGACCTCGCGGGGGAGTGCGACCTGGTCGAGCAGCGTCGCGACGCGCTCGGTGCGCGACGCCCGGTCACCGATGCCGAACACCCGCAGGGGCTCGTCGATGATCCGCTCGATGGTCGAGGTCGGGTCGAGCGACCCGTACGGGTCCTGGAAGACCGGCTGCACGCGTCGGCGGATCTCCCGTCGCTCGGCACCACGTGCGGTGCCGATCGACTTGCCGTCCACCAGCGCGGTGCCGGACGTCGGGGTCTCGAGCCCGAGCACGATCCGCGCCACGGTCGTCTTGCCCGAGCCGGACTCGCCGACGACCGCGGTGGTCGTGCCGCGCCGGACGGCGAAGGACACCCCGTCGGCGGCCTTCAGCGTCCCCGCGCCTCGGCCGCGCAGCTTGTACTCCTTCACCAGGTCGGACACGACGAGGATCGGCTCGCCGGCGCTGACCGGCTCCGGTGCCACCCCGGACAGGGCGGGGGCCGCCGCGATGAGCCGCTTCGTGTACTCGTGCTGCGGGTCGCGGAGGATCGCCTCCGGGGCACCCTGCTCGACGACGTCGCCGTCGAGCATCACGACGACGCGGTCGGTCCGGTCCGCCGCGACGCCGAGGTCGTGCGTCACGAAGAGCAGCGTCGTGCCGTGCTGGTCCACCAGGGTCTGCAGGTGGTCGAGGATCTGGCGCTGCACCGTCACGTCCAGCGCGCTGGTCGGCTCGTCGGCGATGAGCAGCTCGGGCTGCCGGGCGAGCGCGACCGCGATGAGGATGCGCTGCCGCATGCCGCCGGAGAACTCGTGCGGGAACTGGTCCGCGCGCCGGCCGGCCTCGGGGATGCCGGCTTCGGTCATGAGCTCCACGACCCGCTGCCGGATCGCCGCCCGTCCCCGGAGCCCGCCGGCCCGCAGCGCGTCGGCGATCTGCGCGCCGACCCGCATCGACGGGTTGAGGTTCGTCGACGGGTCCTGCGGCACGAGACCGATCCGACCACCACGCACGCGGCGCATGAGCGTCTCGTCGGCGTGCGCGATGTCGTCGGACCCGAGCCGGATGTCCCCACCGGGGATGTGCCCGGCGCCGGGCAGGAGCCGGAGCAGCGCGGCGATCAGCGTCGACTTCCCCGAGCCGGACTGCCCGACGATCGCGACGCGCTCGCCGCGGCGGACGTCGAGGTCGACGCCGTGCAGCACCTCGCGGTCGCCGAACGCGACCCGCAGGTCGCGCACGGACAGCAGCGTGTCGGCCCCGGTGTCGGCGGGGAGGCGCGGTGCGGCCCCGGTGGTCGTCGTCACGTTCTCAGCGTCCTGCGGCATAGCCCTGTGCTCCTCGCGGGTTGGCGGCG
>CAJYIG010000085.1 GCA_913774725.1 uncultured Curtobacterium sp.
CACGACCTCGACGTCGTGCACGCCCTCGCCGGTGCGTACACCAGCCGGGTCGTCGGGATGGGGTCGCTCTCCGTGTACGGCGACGTCACCGACCGGCGCGACCGCAGCGACGAGCTCATGACCGACTGGTTCTCGTTCGACAACTGGCCGCCCGCCGAGCAGACCGGCCTCAACCCCGTCGTCGACGTCGAGGACGTCTCGATGGTGATGATGACGCTCGAGAACGGCGTGCAGGCGAGCTACGAGCAGTGCCACTTCACGCCCGACTACTGGCGGAACTACACCGTGATCGGAACCCACGGCCGCCTCGAGAACGTCGGGGACACCGGCGGCGGGGTCGTCAAGGTGTGGAACCGCCGCCGCAACTGGGACGTCGCCGGTGACGTCGAGTACCCGATCGACGGCGTCGAGGACGGCCACGCCGACGCCGACCTCCTCACCATGACCGAGTTCCTCCGCTCCGTCGCCCTCGGCGAGCCGACGACCCTGTCCCCGATCGCGGCTCGCGCCGCGGTCGCCGCGGGAGCGCTCGCGACGCGTTCCCTGCGGAACGGCTCCGTCCCGCTCGACGTGCCGCCCCTCCCCGAAGCCACCATCCGTCACTTCACGGCCGCAGCCGGCCACGACGACCCCTCCGGAAGGAACACCCGATGACCCTCCCCTCCCCCCGTCACGGCCGCGGTCGCAGCCGTGCCCTGCTCGGTCTCGCTGCCGCGGTCAGCGCCGTCGCCCTCCTCGCGGGGTGCAGCAGCGCGTCGTCCGCCGGTTCCGACTCCGGGACGGGCACGGTCGCGAAGGACACGAAGGCCGACCTGACCTACGCCGTCTGGGACCAGAACCAGGTCGACGCGATCAAGGCGAACATCAAGGGCTTCAACGAGGAGTACCCGGACATCCGGGTCAACGTGGACGTGACGCCCTTCGCCAACTACTTCACGAAGCTGCAGACGCAGGGTTCCAGCAACACGCTGCCCGACCTGTTCTGGATGAACGGCCCGAACTTCCAGCTCTACGCGGCCAACGGCAAGCTCGCGCCGATCACCGGCGCGGTGGAGTCGGGCGCGATCGATCCGTCGAAGTACTCGAAGGCGCTCGACGACCTGTACACCTACGACGGGACGCAGTACGGCGTGCCGAAGGACTTCGACACCATCGGCGTCTGGGTGAACAAGGCGCTGTTCGAGAAGGCCGGCATGCCGCTGCCGTCGAAGGACTGGACCTGGCAGGACTTCCAGGACACCGCCGCCGAACTGTCGCAGAAGCTGAAGAGCGACGGCGCGTACGGCGCCGCCGGCGGCATGGACGGCCAGACCACCTACTACGACACGATCTTCCAGGCCGGCGGGTCCGTGGTCGACGACGGGAAGTCGGAGTACGACACGAAGGCCGCGCAGGAGGGCATCCGGTTCTGGACCGACCTGATCGGCTCCGGCGCTTCGCCGTCGATCAAGCAGCTGACCGACACCACGGCGGACCAGTGGTTCACCTCCGGCAAGCTCGCGATGTACCAGGGCGGGAGCTGGTTCCGGTCGGCGCTCATCGGCACCGACCTGGAGCAGGACGTCGTCGTCTACCCGCTGCCGAAGGGCAAGGAGCAGGCGACCGTGATCCACGGTGTCTCGAACGTCGTCGCCGAGGGGTCGAAGAACAAGGCGGCCGCCCAGGCGCTGCAGGCGTACCTGGCGAGCAAGCCGGCCCAGCAGCAGCAGGGTGACATGGGCGCGGTCATCCCGGCCTACGAGGGAACGCAGGACGCCTTCACGAAGACGATGCCCGACGCGGACCTGCAGGTCTTCCTCGACGCGGTCGACTACGCGAAGCCGCTCCCGGTGTCGAAGAACACCGCCGCGTGGAACACCCTCGAGACGAACCTCCTGCCGAGCGCCTTCGACGGGTCGCGACCCGTCGACCAGGTGACGGCGCAGCTGGCGGAGGAGATGGACGCCGCGCTCGCCAAGGAGTGACCGTCACGCCGATCGGTGGGGTCCGCCCGGCCGATCGGCGCCGTCCGTCCCACCGGACACCCGCACCCGCACCCCTCGATCCGCCCGCCCGGCGTAGGAGCGACCCGATGACCACCACCACCCGGCAGACGAGGGCGACCCGCCCGCCGTCCCGACCCCACCACGACGAGCGGCCCAGGCCGATCCGCGCTCCCCGCACCGACGGCATCTGGCCGTGGCTGTTCGTGCTCCCGCTGCTGATCGGCGTCGGCACGTTCTTCATCTGGCCGATCCTGCAGACCTTCTGGTACTCGTTAACGAGCTGGGGTGTGTTCGGCGGCGCCACCTTCACCGGGCTCGCGAACTACACCCGCCTGCTGTCCGATCCGCAGCTGTACCAGTCGCTCGTCAACACGATCGTCTACACGGTGATCGTCCTGCTCGGCATCCCGATCGCGGTCTGGCTCGCGAGCCTGCTCAACACCCCGGGGCTGCGGTTCGCCCAGTTCTACCGGGTGCTCTTCTTCCTGCCCTACGTGGCGATGCCCGCCGCGATCGCCCTGGTCTGGCGCATCATGTTCAACGGCGACTTCGGCATCGTGAACTGGTTCCTCGGACGCTTCGGCATCGACGGCCCGTACTGGATCTCGACCCCGGGCTTCGCGCTCGTCGCGGTGTCGCTCGTCGGCCTGTGGTCCTCGCTCGGCTTCTCGATGATCATCCTCGGCGCGGGGCTCAAGGACATCCCGCCCGAGCTGTACGAGGCCGCCGAGCTCGACGGCGCGAGCCGCTGGCGCCAGTTCCGCTCGCTCACCGTGCCGCTGCTGACGCCGAGCATCTTCTTCGTGCTCGTGGTCACCACGATCTCGAGCTTCCAGCTGTTCGACCTGCTCTACGCCATCCTCGGCTCCACCAACCCGGTCATCCCGAAGACGATGTCGCTCGTCTTCTACTTCTACAACGCCGGGTTCATCGACAACGACAAGGGCTTCGCGGCTGCGATCGCGATGGTGATCTTCGTGCTCATCGGCATCATCACCGTCGTGCAGTTCCGGGTCCAGCGGAAGTGGGTCCAGTCATGACCGGCACCATCGACGCACGCGGCAGCAGGGTCGCGGCCGCCACGAGGGCGGCAGATCGCACCCGCGCGCAGACCGCGGCTCGTCCCGGTCGCCGCGGCGGCAGTCACTGGTGGATCCACGTGGTGCTCGGCATCGGCGGGTTCGTCATGGCGTTCCCGTTCCTGTGGCAGATCGTGATGGCGCTGTCCACGAACGCGCAGGTCACCTCGCCGACTCCGACCTTCTGGCCGGGCGAGCTGCAGTGGGGGAACTTCGCCCGGGTCTTCGAGCGGCTCCCCTTCCTCGACCAGCTGGCGACCTCGATCTGGGTGACCCTGATCCGCACCCTGGCGCAGATCGTGCTGTGCACCCTGGCGGGCTACGCGTTCGCCCGCATGCGGTTCCGCGGACGCGCGGTCATCCTCGGCATCGTGCTGTCGATCCTGCTGGTGCCGTCGCAGGTCTACCTCATCTCGCAGTACCAGATCGTGCAGGGCCTCGGGTGGCTGGACACCCTGGCCGGCATCGTCGCGCCCGGGCTGTTCAGCGCGTTCGGCACGTTCCTGATGCGGACGGCGTTCCTGAACATGCCCGCCGAACTCGAGGAAGCCGCACGCATGGACGGCGCGAACCCCTTCCAGACCTTCTGGCGGATCATGCTGCCGCTCGCGCGCCCGTCGATCAGCGTGCTCGCGATCACGACGGTGCTCTGGTCGTGGAACGAGCTGCTCTGGCCGCTGGTGGTGTCCACCCGTGCAGAGGACATGCCGCTCGCCGCCGGGCTCGCGACGCTCTCCAGCGACCGCACCATCGACTACCCGCTGCTCATGGCGGCGAGCCTGATGGCGATGGCACCCGTCCTGGTCCTGTTCATCGTGCTGCAGCGGCGGGTGATCGACGGACTCGCGTCCTCCGGCCTGAAGTGAGCGGGCGGCCGCGACGGCCACCGGACGAAGCGCCCCTCGGGATCCGAGGGGCGCTTCGCCGTTCCCGACGGAGCGTCCGGACGGGAGGCACGGTGCCGGACCGCCCCGCGCCTCCGGACCGGCGGTACGCACGACGGGAGGCACGGTGCCGGACCGCCCCGCGCCTCCAGACCGCCGACGCGAACGACAGGAGGCACGGTGCCGTGGGCACCGCGCCTCCTGTGAGCTGCGTCCCGCTTCAGCCCTTCAGGCCGGCCGACGCCATCGTCGCGACGAACTGCTTCTGCGCCACCAGGAACAGCAGGATGAGCGGCAGGGTCGCGACCACGTTGCCGGCCATCAGCAGCGACCAGTCGGTCCGGCGCGCCCCCTGGAAGTTGGTCAGACCGAGCTGCAGGGTGAACGAGTCCGCGTCGTTGATCGCGACGAGCGGCCAGACCAGGTCGTTCCATGACCCGAGCAGGGTGAAGATCGCGAGCGTCGCGAGCGCCGGACGCGCGAGCGGCAGGACGATCCGGAAGAAGACCTGCAGGCGGGTGCAGCCGTCGATCTGACCGGCCTCCTCGAGCTCGGCGGGCAGGGACAGGAAGAACTGCCGCATCAGGAAGATGCCGAACGCGGACGCGAGCCAGGGCACGATCGCCGCACCGAGGCTGTCCACGAGGTGCAGCCGAGCGAACATCACGTAGGTCGGGATCATCAGGAGCTGCGAGGGGATCATGATCGTTGCGAGGATCGCCAGGAACCCGAACGTCCGGCCAGGGAACCGCAGCCGCGCGAAGCCGTAGCCGGCCAGCGAGCAGAGGACGAGGTGCGAGACGATCGCCGACGCGGACACGATGACCGTGTTGAGGAGCCAGTGCAGGATGTCCGACTCCGCGAACAGGCGCGTGTAGCCCGACAGGGTGAACTGCGTCGGCAGGAACGACGGCGGGAACCTGTTGATCTCCGACGCCGGCTCGAGCGAGGTGAGGAACATCTCGACGAACGGCAGCAGGAACAGGAGCGCCACCGGGGCCAGCAGGAGGTGCCACGGGCTGAACGGCAACCGGCGTCGGCGACGGGGCGCGGTGCGCGCGGCGGGAGCCGCGACGGCGGCCGACCGGTTCGGGGTCTCGAGTACGCGGGTCTCGACGGTCATCGTGACGCCTTCCTTCCGGCTCGGCGCTGCACGACCGTGACGATCACGGTCGCGGTGAGGGTGACGAAGAACATGCCGTAGGCGATGGCCGACCCGTAGCCGAACTGCAGGTTCTGGAAGGCCGTCTTCCACAGGTAGTAGACGATCGTCTGTGTGGCGTCGAGCGGTCCGCCTCGGGTGGTCGCGTAGACGAGGTCGAAGAGCTGCACGGCCTGCAGGGTCTGGTAGATCCCGACGAACGCCGTGACCGGTGCCAGCTGTGGCCACACCACGCGCCAGAACGTCTGCCAGTTGTTCGCACCGTCGATGCGCGCTGCCTCGAGCACGTCGCCCGGGACGTCCTGCAGCGCTGCGAGGTAGATGACGGTCGTGAAGGCCGCCTGCCCCCACAGGGACATGATGACGATCACCACCATCGCCTCGGAGCGGTCCTCGAGCCAGCCCTGCGGCGGGACGTGCAGCACGCGGAGGACGTTGTTGACGACGCCGAACTGCGGGCTGAACAGGTAGGTGGTCAGGATGCCGGTCGCGGCGGCGGACGCCACGAACGGCACGAAGATCGCCGTTCGGTACAGCCCGATGAACCGGATGCGTCGGTTCAGGGCGACGGCCAGGGCGAGCCCGAGCAGCAGGGACGCGGGGACGAACAGCACCGTGTACAGCAGGGTGTGCACGGCAGCCGCGAGCGCACTCGCGTCGGTCGCCAGGTCCTGGTAGTTCTCGATGCCGGCGAACGACGGCGGGCTGAAGCCGTCCCAACGCTGGAACGAGAGCACGAGCGCCCAGACGCCGGGGAAGATCGTGAGGCCGAGCACGACCGCCAGGGCCGGGGCGACGAAGCCCCAGCCGGCGAGGCCCTCGCGGGCGGCTGCGGGCCGGCGTCGGCGCCCGGGTCGCGGCGCCTCGGTGTCGGTGGTCGGACGGGTGCGGAGTGCGGGAGTGGTCACGGGGGCCTCCTAGCCCTGACGCAGTGCCTTGTCGGCGGCGACGGTCGCCTGCCGGAGCGCCTCGGCCGGTTCGCCCTCGCCCTGCAGCACGCGGGACACCGCGTCGCCGAAGGCCTCGGACAGGCCGTTGTAGCCGGGCAGGGTCGGACGGACCTGCTTCGCGTTCGCGGAGTTCGCCTGGATGACGTCGAGTCCGGGCAGGGCTGCGACCTGCTTCCGGAAGGCCGGGCTGTCGGCCTCGCTCGACCGCAGCGGCAGGTTGCCGACCGCGACGTTGAACCGTTCGTCCTGCTCGGGCGCGGTCAGCCACTTCGTGAAGTCCTTCGCCCAGTACGCGCGGTTCACGTCGTGGTTGTCGAACAGGGTCCAGAGGTCGGGTCCGGACACCGTCTGGTGGTCGCCGTCCGTCCCCGGGAGCCGCACGACGCCGTACGACGTCCCGGCGGTCTTCAGGGCGGAGAGCTCCCACGGGCCGGAGGTGATCATGCCGACGCGGTCGCTCTCGAACAGCTGCGCGAACTTGGTGTCCGTCTGGTCGAGGTAGACGCTCCGGTCGGTGACGGCCATGGACCGCATGAACGACAGGGCGTCGACGCCGGCCGCCGAGTCGAACGCAGCGTGCTCGCCGTCCTCGGACAGGATCGAGCCGCCGTTCTGCCAGAGGTGCGGCCACATCTGCCAGGTGGTCTCCTCGCTGCCGGACACCGAGTAGCCGTAGCCGAAGGTCTGGCTGTCCCGGTCCGTCAAGGCCTTCGCGGCGCGACGGAAGTCCGACCAGTCCCAGTCCGCCGTCGGGTACGGCTCGCCGGCGGCGTCGAAGACCGTCTTGTTGTAGAAGAGCGAGATGTTGTCGACGACCGCGGGGAAGCCGATCACCTTCCGCCCGGTCGGCTGCGCGGTCCCGCGGGCCGCCGGGGAGAACTCGTCCCAGTGGGTGTCCGGGTCCTCGGCCTCGGCGCGCAGGTCGAGCGTCCGTCCGGAGCGCTCGAGCTGGCTCGCCCAGGACCCGAAGGTGTACGAGATGTCGGGTGAGTCGTTCCCGGCGAACGAGGCCGCGAGCTTCTGGAGCAGCTCGTCGGTCGACGACGCCCCGGAGGACATGTCGATCGTCACGTTCGGGTGTGCGTCCTCGTACTCGTCGACGAGCCCCTGCAGGAGCTTCGCCGCCTCGTCGCTCTGGCCCGACCACATGGTGAGGCGGACGGGCGCCGCGGTGTCGAGGACGGTGGCACCCTGCGGGGCGCAGCCGGTGAGGACCGTGGCGGCGACCGCGATCGCGACGGCGAGCGCCGTGCGGGCGGTGCGGCGTCGGGCGGTGCGGGTGCTGCTGCTGGCGCGTGTCCTGGTGCGTGTCACTGCGGACTCCTTCGTCGTCAGTGGTGCGTCGTCGGCGGTCGGCCGGGTCAGATCCCGCGAGCGGGGATCGTCGCGCGCAGCGGTTCCGGAAGCAGGTCACCGTGCGCGACCACGAGGTCGTTGCACAGCTCCCAGATCTGCTCGGGCGTGAGCGTCGAGGACGCGTTCGGGTCCATGAGCACCGCCTGCCGGACCGCGACGGGGTCACCGGTCCGCGCGGCGTGCACCGTGAGCTCGTTCACGGAGATGTACGGCCGGTTCAGCGCCGCGGCCTGCACGGGGAGCGCACCCATCGGGATCGGTGCGATGCCGCCGGCGCCGACCGTGGTCGGGACCTCGACGACGCACCCGTCCGGCAGGTTGTCGATCAGCCCGGCGTTGGACACGTTCGCGTGGATCTCGCGCTCGGTACCGGTCACCAGTGAGTGGATGACCTGCGGGGCGTACTCCGATGCGCCCTCCTCGAGCTGCACGGGCCGACCGGCCGCCAGGTCACGCTCGGCCGCCTCGAACTCCGCGACGTTGTCCTCGGAGATGCCGATGTACTCGAGCGGACGCAGGCGGAACCGGTCGACCTGTTCCGGCGAGCGGAGGAACCACGACAGGTACTCGGACGAGTGCTCGCTCGTCTCCGTCGGGTAGAAGCCGATCCGCTTGAACATCTCCACCCGGACCCGGCGTTCGAGTTCGGGGTCCTGCCGGATGCGCTCGCGGAGCCGGGGGTAGAGGTCCTCGCCCTCGTGCGTCCACTCGAGCAGCCACGACTGGTGGTTGACGCCCGCCGCGCGGAACCGGGTCTGCTCGACGTCGAGGCCGACGAGCTCGGCGAGGTCGTGCGCCGTCCAGTAGACGCTGTGGCAGAGCCCGAGCGCGGTGATGTCCGGCGCGACGGTGTTCGCCCACCAGATGTTCATCGCCATCGGGTTCGTGTAGTTGAGCAGGACCGCGTCCGGGGCGACCTCGCGCATGTCCGCGGTCAGCTCGGTGAGGAACGGGAAGGTCCGGAGCGCCCGGAACACGCCGCCGACACCGGTGGTGTCGCCGATCGTCTGGTGCAGGCCGTACCGCTCCGGGATCTCGAGGTCGGTCCGGGTCGCCGCGATCCCGCCGATCTGCACCATGTCGACGACGAAGTCGGCGTCGGCCAGGGCACGACGGCGGTCGGTCGTCGCGGTGACGGTGACCGGACGCCCGAGGCGCTCGCTCACCTGGCGGGCGGTGGCCTCGGCGACGGCGAGGCGACGCTCGTCGACGTCGAACAGCCGGAGGTCCAGGTCGGGGAGGTCGTCGTAGCGCAGCAGGTCGGCGAGCAGCTGTCGGGTGAAGACGACGCTGCCGGCGCCGACGAACACGATGCGGGTCACGGGAAGCCCTTCGTTCGGGGTACCGCCGAGGGTCGGCGGACGGAACCACCTGCGGTGGCAGAAGGCACGGAGGGGTGGGAGGGCGCGCTTCCCGACACGGTTCCCTGCGGTGCGCGGCCTCGACGGGGTTCGCCGGCCGGGCCCCACGGTAGGGGGCACTGGCGACGACCACCACGCGACCTGGTGAACCGCGCAGGACGGATGCGCGTTCGGACGTCGGCCACTCAGGCGATGAGGACCTCGACCCCCGCCGCGGCGATCTGCTCAAGCGCCTCCCGTGGGGCGTGCTCGTCGGTCACCAGGACGGACACGTCCCCGATGTCGGCCATCCGTGCCATCGTCTGCCGTCCGACCTTCGACCCGTCGCACACGACGACCACCCGGTCAGCGTGCGTCACCATCACGCCGTTCGTCCGCGCCTCGGTGTCGTCGTGCGTCGTGACGCCGCCGGCGGCGCTGATGCCGTCGGTGCCGAGGAAGGCCGTCGTCACCTTGAACGCGGAGAACGCCGCCTCGGCCAGGGGTCCGACCGCCTCGAGCGAGGTCGCGCGGAGCGTCCCACCGGTCAGGATCGTCTTCACCCGGGGGCTGCGCGAGACCTCCAGCGCGATCGTGACGGCGTTCGTGATCACGGTGAGGCCGTTCCGGTCGCCGAGTGCCCGGACGACCTCCATCGTCGTGGTCCCGCCGCTGACCGCGACGGCCTGGCGTCCGGACGGCAGGAGTCGTGCGGCGAGCCGACCGACCGCGCGCTTGGCGGCGTCGGCCTCGGACGCCCGCATCACGACCGGCAACTCGGGGAGCACGCCGACGGCCTCGACCCGGCCGTAGCTGCGACGGACGAGTCCACGCGCCTCGAGCTCGCTGAGGTCGCGCCGGACCGTGGCCGCGGAGACACCGCAGGCGCGGATGAGCTCGTCCGTCGTCGTCGAGCCCTGCTCGCGCACCCGCTCGAGGATGTCCCGCATGCGGTCCCGCCGCTTGCGGCCGACGTCCGGAGAGTCGTTGTCCATGGACCCATCATGCGCCAGAACGATCATTGCGAATGACCGGAGTGATCGTTACGGCAGCGGAACTGATCGGTCGTTGCCGACACTGAGACCGGACGCGGCGCCGGACGGTGCCGCGTCGGCAGCGCCGCCGACCGCGGCGCACGCACCAGGAGAACCACGTGAACCCCATCACTGCGCTCGTCGCTCGCCACCGTGCCGGATCCGGTGAGGGCATGTACTCGGTCTGCTCGGCGAACCCCTACGTGCTGCGGGCCTCGATGCGCCAGGCGCTCGAGGACGACGCACCGCTGCTCGTCGAGGCGACCTCGAACCAGGTCGACCAGTTCGGCGGCTACACCGGCATGACGCCCGCGGCCTTCCGCGCGGCGGTGCTCGACCTCGCCAGTGCTGAAGGCTTCCCGGCCGACCGGTTGATCCTCGGCGGGGACCACCTCGGCCCGAACACGTGGCAGGACCGCCCGGCCGACGAGGCCATGCCGCTCGCCGTCGACCTCGTCCGCGCCTACGTCGCTGCCGGCTACACGAAGATCCACCTCGACTGCAGCATGCCGCTGCAGGGCGAGACCGCTCCGCTGACCGACGCCGTCGTCGCCGAGCGGGCCGCGGTGCTGCTCGCCGCCGCGGAGTCCGCCGCCACCGACGCCGGGATCGACCGCGACGGCATCGTCTACGTCATCGGCACCGAGGTCCCGACCCCCGGCGGGGCGAAGGAGACGCTGCACGACCTCGTGCCGACCCCGGCGACGGCGGCGGTCGGCACGCTCGACGTGCACCGCGCCGCGTTCGCGCGCGCCGGGCTCGCCGACGTCTGGCCGCGCGTCGTCGCCCTCGTCGTGCAGCCCGCTGTGGAGTTCGACCACCTGCAGGTCATCGACTACGTCCCCGAGGCCACGGCCGCCCTGCAGGAGGTCATCGAGGCGACGCCCGGGCTCGTGTACGAGGCGCACTCGACCGACTACCAGACGCCCGAGGCGCTCCGTGCCCTGGTCGACGACCACTGGGCGGTGCTCAAGGTCGGTCCCGGCCTGACCTTCGGGCTCCGCGAGGCACTGTTCGCCCTCGACGCCCTCGAGTCGGAGCTCGTGCCGGACGGCACCGCGACCGACCTGCGCGGCGTCGTCGAGCGCCGCATGCTCGCGGAGCCGGGTCGGTGGGAGCGCTACTACGAGGGCGACGAGCACGAGCAGCGCATCGCCCGCACCTACAGCTACAGCGACCGCATGCGCTACTACTGGCCGGACCCGGAGATCACCGCCGCGACCGAGGCGCTCCTGCGGAGCCTCGACGAGGTCGGCCTCCCGCTGCCCCTGCTGAGCCAGCACCTGCCCCTGCAGTACGAGCGGGTCCGCGAGGGCCTGCTGCCGAACCGCGCCGAGGACATCGTGCTCGACCGGGTCCGCGACGTCCTGCGCCCGTACTCCGCAGCCGTCGCCCCGCGCGAGCGTGTCGACGCGGCCGCCACCACCACCAGCAAGGAGTCCCTGTGACCACGACCGCCCCCGTCCGCGCCGACGAGACCGCGACCCACCGCGAGATCCTGCAGCAGCCGGAGAGCTGGCAGCGCCTCGTGGCGTCGCTCGACGACCGCCGTGCCGCGCTCGACGCCTTCCTGCAGCCGCTGCTCGCCAACCCGGACCTGCGCATCGTGCTCACCGGGGCCGGCACCTCGGCGTTCGTCGGGGACATCGCGAGCGTCGACCTGCGCCGGCACCTCGGCCGTCGCGTCGAGTCGATCGCCACGACCGACGTCGTCGCGGACCCGCACGGCTCGCTCGGCGAGGCGGGCCGGGTGCTCCTGGTCTCCTTCGCCCGCTCGGGCAACAGCCCGGAGAGCGTCGCGGCGACCCGCGTCGTCGACGACGTCGCACCCGGCGCGCACCACCTGGTCGTCACCTGCGACCCCGCCGGCGCCCTCGCCCGCGAGCACCGCGGGCAGGACCGGTCCTTCGTCCTCGACATGCCGGCCGAGACGAACGACACCGGCTTCGCCATGACGTCGAGCTTCTCCACGATGCTGCTGGCCGTGCTCCTGGCCTTCCGGCCGGAGCTCGCGTCCGGCACCGGCGCGCTGGTCGCGGCGGCACGGTCGATCGCCGGCCTGGAGGCTCGGATCGCGTCGCTCGCGGAGGGCACCGAACGCGTCGTCTACCTGGGCAGCGGTGCGCTGCAGGGCCTGGCCCGCGAGTCCGCACTGAAGCTGCTCGAGCTCACCGCCGGCGAGGTCGTGTCGTTCTTCGACACCCCGCTCGGCTTCCGGCACGGGCCGAAGGCCGTCGCGGGTGCGCACACCCTGGTGGTCGTCTACGGCTCGTCCGACCCGTACACGGCGCGGTACGACGCGGACATCCTCCGCGAGCTCCGCGGGGACGGGGCCGTCCGGGTCGTCTCGGTCGGCTGCGACGCAGACGACGAGCGTTCCTTCCCGCTCGACGACCTGGCGGGTCTCGACGACGCACTCCGCAGCGTGGCCCTGGTCGGCTTCGCGCAGCTCCTGGCGCTCGCCACGTCGGTCGCGCACGGGTGCACGCCGGACAACCCGTTCCCGGGCGGTTCGGTCAACCGCGTCGTGCAGGGCGTGACCATCCACGACCACCGCGACGGAGCCGCACGGCCATGACCGTCTTCCTCGGCATGGACGGCGGCGGCACCAAGACCGCGTTCCTGCTCACCGACGGCGAGGGCACCACGCTCGCCGAGTCGCGCCAGCCGACCTGTTCCTGGTTCGACGCCGGCACCGGACTCGTCGGCGACGTCGTCCGGGCGGGCGTCGACGCGGTGACGGCGGCGGCCGTCATCACCCCGGCGGACATCACCTCCGCGTACTTCGGCATCCCCGGACACGGGGAGTCGAGTCGGGACACCCCCGTGCTCGACGCCCTCCCCGCCGCGGTGCTCGGACACGACCGGTACTCCTGCGGCAACGACATGCTCGGCGGCTGGGCCGGCTCCCTGGCCGGTCGGGACGGCGTGAACGTCATCGCCGGCACCGGTTCGATGGCCTACGGCGAGCGCGGCGGCACCGCCCACCGCGTCGGCGGCTGGAGCGAGGTCTTCGGCGACGAGGGCTCCGCGTACTGGGTCGCCGTGCAGGGGCTCAACGCGTTCTCGCGGATGGCGGACGGCCGGCTCCCCCGGGGCCCGCTGCACGCCCTCGTGCGTGAGCGGGTCGGGGTGACCGAGGACCTCGACCTGATCGGCCTCGTCCCCGGCGTCGGCGGCCGCGACGACCACCTTCGCCAGGTCGGCGACCGTGCCGCCGACGCCGGGGACGAGGCCGCTGCCGACGTGCTGCACCGCGCCGCGACCGAACTCACCACCCTCGTCGTCACGACCGTCCGTGCGCTCGGCTTCCCCGCGGACGAGCCCGTACCCGTGTCTTACTCGGGCGGGCTCTTCCGGGCGCCGCGGCTCCGCGATGAGTTCGCCGCCGCCCTGCACGCGCAGGACGCGGCCCTCGAGCTCGTCGAGCCCCGCCACGACCCGACCGTCGGCAGCGTCCTGGTCGCGATGCGTCGGGCCGGGGCACCGATCCCCGAGCGGTTCGCGGCGGACGTGCTCGCGGCGACCAGCTCCAGCGCCGCCGCACGCTGACACCGCGCACCGACATCGCGTACCGACACCACGAGGAGCCCCGCAGTTGCAGTTCACGTTCGAGTTCGACGGCCTCCGGGTCCCCGCGAACGTCTCCGGAGCACCCCGTCGAACGGCGGACGGGTGGATCGTCCCGGCGGGTCCCGTCGCGCTGCTCCACCCGTTCGGTGCCGCAGCCGAGTTCTACCGGCACGGCTGGAACTCGTGGAGCCCGAGCGGGTGGACGCGTGTCGACGGCG
>CAJYIG010000086.1 GCA_913774725.1 uncultured Curtobacterium sp.
CACCGCGCCTCCCGTCCGTCGTCCGGTCACGTCGTCACGTGACCGTCGCGATCATCCGTCAGCGGTCAGACCGAGGCGGTCGCCTCGTCGCGGTGCGGGAGCTTCCAGCCCGGGCGCACGAAGTGGCAGGTGTACCCGGCGGGGTACTTCTCGAGGTAGTCCTGGTGCTCCTCCTCGGCCTCCCAGAAGTCGCCGGCGGGCTCGACCTCGGTGACGACCTTGCCCGGCCAGATGCCGGAGGCGTCGACGTCCGCGATGGTGTCGAGCGCGACCTGGCGCTGTTCGTCGGACGTGGAGAAGATCGCCGAGCGGTAGCTGCGGCCGACGTCGTTGCCCTGCCGGTCCTTCGTGGACGGGTCGTGGATCTGGAAGAAGAACTCGAGCAGGTCACGGTACGAGATCTGCGAGGGGTCGAAGACGATCTCGACGGCCTCGGCGTGGTCGCCGTGGTTGCGGTACGTGGCGTTCGGGGTGTCGCCGCCGGAGTAGCCGACGCGCGTGCTGATGACACCCGGACGGCGACGGAGGAGCTGCTGCGCTCCCCAGAAGCAGCCGCCGGCGAGGATGGCGGTCTCGGTCGTGGTCATGGTGGCCTCCTGGGGGTCGTCGTACCGCTGGCTGCGGCATCACCGGGTGCAACCCGCGGAAGGACGCAGGTGTTCCCGGGTGTCCATCGTGCCGTGTCGACCCGCGTGGCGGCTGTCCGACGGACCGTGCGGAGTGCCCGCTGTCCGCCGACCGCCGCCACGCCGGAGGCCCTCGCCGGTGTCGTCGCGGTGCTCTACCATTCGAACACACGTTCGAATCGGGAGGTCGAGATGATGTTGACGCACGAGGTCGCCACAGTGTGGTGGGAGCGCGGCGTGCCGGACCGGATGGTGTGGCGCGACCGACGTTGGCGGGTGAGCGACACCCCGACGCGGCTGACGGCCACGGCTGAGTTCCTGCCGTCGGCGATGACCCACGCACCCGAGCGCACGGTCGGGTGGCGCTTCCAGGTCAGCGCTGAGGGCGACGCGGTCGTGGTCGACATCGTGCCCGAGGGGGACGGCTGGGTGGTCGCCCGCACCTGGCGCTGACCGCGGGACCGGTCGTGCGCCGACGCGTCCCGGGTCAACGGGTGAGGGCGTGTGCGAGCCCGCGGACGAGCACCGCGCGGGCACGGTCGGTGAGGGAGCCGTCCGGGTCGCTCCACGCCGCGCGCCCGAGGCCGTCGGCCAGGGCGAGCACGGCGTCGGCCGCCACCGGGGCCGGCTCGGCGAGGTCGACCCCGTGGCGAGCTGTCCACCGGGTGATGCCGGCCGCCACCCCGTCCCGCCAGAGGGTCCGTTCGGCGGCGGCGAGCTCGTCGTCACCGTCGAGGGCGGTGCCGCTGACGGCCTCGAGCAGGCGGAAGCGCTCCGGCTCACGGCGCACCAGGTCCAGGTACGCGGCCACCCCGGCGTCGAGTGCGTCGACCAGCTCGTCGTGCTGGTCCGCGGCGGCGAGCACGCGGGGCAGGACGTCCCGCGCCTGTCGCTCGAGGAGCGCGACGACGAGGTTCCGCCGGGCGCCGAAGACGTAGTGCACGACCCCGTGTGCGACGCCGGCCCGCTCGGCGACCGCCCGCGTGGTGAGGCCCGGCAGGCCGTGGTCGCGCACGACGAGGGCGGCTGCGTCGAGCAGCTCGTCGCGCCGTTCCCCTCGGCTGCGGTACGCCCGCGTCCGCTGGTCCTGCGTCTGCTGGTCCTGCGTCATCACAGGAAGCGTACGGGTCGCCTGCAGCCAGCGGCGGGAAGCTGATCTGGCCAATTGGCCAATTGGCCGAATGTGCCACCGCCAGCAGAGGAGTCCCGATGTCGATCACCGTCCGTCCCGCATCCCGGTCCGAGGTCCCCGCCGTGGCGGCGGTGCTGGCCGAGGCCTTCGCCGCCGATCCCGTCCTCGCCGAGATCCGCCCGGCACGGCCGGGCGAGCAGCGGGAGGCCGTGCTCGGCACACTCTTCGCGGCGCTGGTCCGCGCGGTCCCCGAGCACGCCCGCGCGCTCGACGTCGCGGTCGACGGCGATCGCGTGCTCGGCGCGGCGTTCTGGCAGGCGCCACGACCGCACCGGGGCGGCACGGTCGCGTTCCTCCGGCAGGTCCCGGAGCTCCTCCGGGTCCTCGGGGTCGGTGGTGCGTTCCGGGCGCTGCGGCACCTGCGGCGGATGGACCGTGCACGACCGGACACGCCGCACTGGTACCTCGCCGAGATCGGGGTCGCTGCCGCAGCCCGGGGACAGGGGGTCGGCGGGCTCCTGCTCGACCAGGCGCTGCGGCGGGTCGACGAACTCGGCGCGCACGCGTACCTCGAGTCCTCGACGCCGCAGAACCGTCGGCTCTACCGTCGCCACGGCTTCGGCGACGGGGCGCCGATCACCGGCTTCCGAGCGGCGGCGCCCGTCTCGATGTGGCGACCGGCGGTCGCCTGAACCGTGCGACGACGGCCGGGAGGCGCGGTACCAGCCGGTACCGTGCCTCCCGTCCGTCAGGTGGTGACGCCGCCGGTTAGGCGACCGCGATCTCGTTCGGGACGCCCGGCAGCTCGTCGCTCGAGGCGACGACCTTCCCGGTGGTGATGTCCACCGCGTGGATCCTCCGCTCCGCAGGATCGGTGACGTAGGCGATGTCGCCGGCGACCTTCAGGGCCGGGTGGGCGTCCTGCCACTCCGCCGGCCCCTCCCAGGCGTCGATGACGTCGACCGTGTCGATCGGCTCGCCGGTCGCGACGTCGAAGGTGTGCAGCGCGCCGTCGGAGCCGAGGATCACGGCCTCGTCAGCGGGGCCGCGCGCGATGTCACGGAAGGTGAAGCCGACGCCCTCGGGCATGTCGGTCACGCGGTACTCGCCCGACGCGGCGTCGATGAGTGCGACCTGGTCGAGCAGGTAGCCCTCGCTGTCCGGGTCGTCGTTGTAGTCACCCACGGCCACCGACGAGTCCTCCGTCGTGAAGAGGTTGCCGGTGCGGCCGTACTCGGTCGGGGCGTCGATCTTCGTGAAGGCGCCGTCCTGGTAGAGGAGGGCTCCGTCGGTGCAGCCGAAGACCGCGACCTCGCCCTTCACGGCCCCCTCACCGTGCACACTCGGGCACTCCTCGGAACGCGCGATCTCCTGGCCGTCCTCGTCGAGCGCGCGGACGCCGGAGCGGGACTCCTCGGTGCCGATCGTGGAGAGGAGCGTGCCGTCCTCGAGGACGATGGCGACGCCGTGGTGAGCGGCCTCGGACTCCGTCGTCTCGACGTCGGGGAGCGTGTCGCCGTCGAGGTCGTCGTGGTCGAACACCGTCACGTCGCCGCTGCCGTCGGCGAAGAGCGCGGTCTTCTCACCGTGCACGACCGCGTGCCCGCCGGTGTCGGCCGGGAAGACCGCGTCGGTCAGGGCCGGGTCTGCGGCGGTGTCGAGGACCTGGAAGCCCTCGGGGACGGTGACGAGCACGTGGCGACCGTCGCCGGCCGGGTTCACGCGGGTGAAGCCGTCGATCGCGTCGTCGGCCACGACCCGCAGGTCCTGGTCGAGGGTGAGCAGGCCGCCGTCGTAGGTGAGGACGATGCGGTCGCTTTCGGTCGAGGCGGCCGTCGCGGTGCGGTTCCCCTCGGCCTCCGCGTCGGCGGGCGTGGTCGAGCAGCCGGTGAGGACGAGGGCTGCGGCGCCGAGCAGGGCTGCGGGCGCGAGCGTGGTGCGCAGGGTTGTCATGTCGCTCACTGTACTGATTCTCATTCTCAACTGGAAGTCGACAGGCCGTCGACGATCGCCGCGGTGTTCGAGCGCATCATGCCGAGGTAGGTCGACGCTGCTCCGTCCTCGGTCAGCGACTCGGTGGCGAGCGAGCGGATCTCGACGTGCACGTCGACCTCGTCCGCCAGCACCTCGGCCAGGCGCGCGGGCTGGGACAGGTCGGCGAAGATCGTCGGGACGCCGGCCTCGTCGATCGCCGCGGCGAGGTCGCGCAGGTCCGCGGCGCTCGGCGAGGCCAGGGTGGTGCCGCTGGGGATCACGGCGCCGACCACGCGGAAGCCGTAGCGGTCGGCGAGGTACCCGAACACGTGGTGGTTCGTCACGAGGGCCCGCCGGTCGTCCGGGACGGCGTCGAACGCGTCCGACATCTCCGTGTCGAGCGCCGCGAGCTCGTCGAGGTACGCCTCGGTCCCGCTCGGCTCGACGCCGGCCTCGCGCAGGGCTCCGTCGAGCGCCTCGACGACGTCGACCATGCGCGCGGGGTCGGTCCACAGGTGCGGGTCCGGGCCGCTGTCGTCCTCGGTGGTCCACTCCAGTGCGTCGACGTGGTCGCCGGCGGTGAACACCGGGACGCCGTCGGACGCTGCGGCCTCGACGTGCCGCGCGACACCCTCCTCGAGCCCGAGTCCGTTCTCGACGACGAGGTCGGCGGTCCGGAGTCGAGCGGCCTCCTGCGCCGAGACCTCGAACGAGTGCGGGTCCGCGCCCGGGGGCATGAGGACCATCACGTCGGCGGCGTCCCCGACCACCTCGGAGACGACGTCGCCGAGGATGTTCGTCGTCACCGCGACGACCGGGCGGTCCGGTCCCGCGGACGAACACCCCGCCGTGGCCGTCACGAGCCCCGCGGCGAGGGCCAGTGCGGCCCCGGCCCGGAACCGGCGCGTCACAGTCCGACCTCGGCGAACGCGACGGGGGCTGCGGGCAGGTCGATCGACCGCGCGACGCGGGCACCGTCCGCGAAGTCGATCTCGTGCACCTGCTGCCCGGAGGCGTCGGCGACGTAGGCACGCTGGGCGTCGAGCTGCAGGAGCGGCTGCTCGTCGGGGTCGAGCAGCGGCTCGGTCGTGGCGACCGCGCCCGTCGACGCCGCGAGCACCACGACCCGGCCCTGGTCGTCCACGCCGACGACGTGCTCGTCCTCGTCGTCGACGGCGGTCACGGCGCGCAGGGGACGCTCGGTCTCGACCAGTCGCCACCTGCCCTCGCGGCTGTCGAGCAGCCAGGCGCCGCGGTCGCCGGCGAGCCCCGCGACCGTCGGCCGTCCCGCACGGGTGGAGAACGCCGTCGGACGGTCCGCGTCGGCCGGCAGCGCGACGGTGGTGACCCCGCCGTCCTCGTCGATGACGACCGCGCCGTCCGCGCACCCGACCACGGCGCCGGCACGCGTGACGATGCCGCCCGCGGGGTCGGCGCACGCGGCCTCGGTACCGGTCGGCTGGCCGTCGGCGTCGAGCACGCGGACGCCGGCTCCCGTCCCGGCGACGAGCAGTTCGCCGAACGGCAGCAGCACGGTCGCGTCGACCCGAGCGGTCTCGTCGAGGTCACCCTGGCCGAGCGCGGCCCGGTCGAGGACGACGCCCTCGCCGCGCTCCGGCCATGCGATGGTCGTCATCGTCTCCGAGGAGTGCACCTCGACGGGCCCGCCACCGTCGATCGTGCCGACGACCCGCGGTTCGGCCGCGTAGTAGTGCGTGTGGTCGCCGTGGTCGACCGTCCAGGCGCCGCCGTCGATGATCGTCGTGCGGTCCTCGGTGCTGGTGACGAGGAACCGTCCGTCGGTCGTCGAGTGGTCTGGTGCCTCGACGTCGTCGAGCTCGGTGGTCTCGTCGGCGATCAGGTCGTGGACGGCGGTGGATCCGTCCGCGGAGACGGCCAGGAGGCGCACCTGCGGCTCCTGGGCCTCGCTCGCCCCCTCGACGTAGCCGTGCGGCTTCGCGGTGGCGGTCGTCCAGTCGGCCGACGGTCCGGCGGTGTCCTCGGCCGAGCAGGCGGTCAGGCCGAGCGCGAGCCCGGCGGCGACCGCCGCGGTGGTGATGCGTCGCGCCGGTGCGCGACGGTTCGTGGGCTGGTTCATGCTCCCTCTCGTGGTGCTGGTCGTGCTGACGTGCGTGGTGCTGCTGCTGCTGGTGGTGCCGGTGCCGGTGCTGGCTCCGGTGCTGGAGCGGGCGTCCGGGCGGCGCTCGTGCGTCGTCGGGGGACCGACGTCAGGGCCGCGAGTCCGCGTGAGACGGCGACCCCGGCGATGGCGACGGCCGCGATGCTCGCGCCGGCGGCGGTCCCCGCGTGCCAGGAGACGAGCAGGCCGATGGTGACGGCCGCGCTGCCGATCACCGCCGCGAGGAGCATGGTCGAGCCGACCTGGCGGGTCCAGGCGCGGGCCGCGGCGGCCGGCGCGAGCAGGAGTCCGACGACCAGGAGCGTCCCGACGGCCCGGTAGGACGAGACGACCGCGAGGGTGACGAGCCCGACGAGCACGACCTCGGCCAGGCGTGGGCGGAGCCCGAGCGTCGCGGCCTTCCGGGCGTCGAACGCGGCGGCGGTGAAGGGTCGGTGGAAGACCGCTGCGAGCACGAGCGCGAGGGCGACGGCGACGGTGAGCGCGCCCAGGTCGGTGCGGGTCACGGCGAGGACGTCCCCGAACAGGATCGCGGTCACGTCGGTGGCGAAGGACCGGGACGACGACACGATGATGACCCCGAGGGCGAGCATGCCGACGAACAGCAGTCCGATCGAGGTGTCGTACGACAGTCGGGCGCGACGGCGGAGTGCGCCGACGCCGAGCACCATGACGCCCGCACTGACCGCGGCGCCGAGCACGGCGGGGATCCCGGTGAGTGTGGCGACCGCGACGCCCGGGAGCATGCCGTGCGCGAGCGCCTCGCCGAGGAACGCCATCCCGCGCACGAGCACCCAGGTGCCGACGACCGCGCAGAGCACCGCCGCCAGGGTGCCGCCGACGAGCGCGCGCAGCATGAAGTCGACGGAGAACGGGTCGTTCAGCCAGGTCACGCTGGGAGACGCTACATGAAAACGACTATCGATACTGATAGCGTGCACAGGTGCTCACCGCCGTGGAACCCCGCGCCCTCCAGGCCCATGGTCTCGTCGTCCGACGGGGCGATCGCACCGTTCTCGACGGGCTCGACGCGGCCTTCCCCGCAGGGGTCGTGACGGCACTGACCGGCCCGAACGGGTCCGGCAAGTCCACGGTGCTCGACGCGCTCGCCGGGGTGGTGCCCGTGCAGGGCGGAGTGGTGACGGGCCTCCCGACCGGCGGTGTCGCGTACGTGACGCAGGCCGTGCCGCCGACCGCACTCCCGCTCACCGTCCGGTCGACGGTCGCGATGGGGCGCTGGCGAGGTCGGCCGTGGTGGCGTCCGCTCGGGCGCGCCGACCGGACCGTCGTGGACGAGCAGCTGGAGCGCATGCGCATCGCGGACCTGGCGGACCGGCCGCTCGACGAGCTGTCCGGTGGTCAGCGCCAGCGGGCGTTCGTGGCGCTCGGACTGGCGCAGCGCGCTCCCGTGCTGCTGGTCGACGAGCCGACGGCCGGGGTGGATGCGGCGTCCGCTGCCCTCGTGACGGCGGCGCTCGCTGACGAGGCTGCCGCGGGTGTCGTCGTCGTCCACGCGGCGCACGACCCGGTCGCGATCGCGGCCTCGGACCGCGTCGTGGCGCTGACCTGAACCCAGGAGATCTGCTGATGGTGTTCTGACGTCCGGGCGGGGTGGTCGTCAGGCCGAGCGGTCGATTGCCGCCCGCGCCGCAGCCACGAGAGCCGCGTCGGTGACGGTATGCGCGGAACCGTCGTCCCCGCTGCCCATCGGTACGCCACCGTGTCCGGCGCCGCCGACCGACCGCTTCGCGGAGAGGTGCAGCGCGGCGACGCCGGTGGCGACCAGTGCTGCGACGTCAGCGGGGGTGACCCCGGCGCCGGCCATCACCTGCACCGGCCCGGCGGCGTCGACCATGCGCGCGATCGTCGCCGCACCCGCTGGAGCACTCGCGGCGCCGCCGGAGGTCAGCACCCGCGTGACGCCGAGGTCGGCGAGCTCCGCCACCGTCGCGACCGGATCGGCCGCGTGGTCGACCGCACGGTGCAGGGTGACCTCGGCGTGCGCGGAGACCGAGCGGGCGGCGTCCACGAAGCGGCGCAGGGCGTCCTCGTCGAGAGTTCCGTCCGGGTGCAGGGCGCCGACCACGACCCCCGCGGCCCCGAAGCGCAGCACCGTCCGGACCTCGCGTTCCATCAGCGCGAGCTCGTCGGCGTCGTACGTGAAACCCCCGGGGCGGCAGCGCACCAGGGCGTGTGCGGGGATCCCGGTCTCGTGCGTCGCCTCGACGAGCGCCTGCGAGGGGGTGAGTCCGCCGAGTTCGAGACCGACGCACAGCTCGACGCGGTCGGCCCCGCCGTCGCGCGCCACGGTCGCCCCGGCGGGCGAGGTCACGGCGATCTCGAGCGCGACGGGCATCGCGGGTGCAGGGGTCACGGGGTGGCTCCGAGTGGCTCGTCCGACGGCGGCACGATGCGCGCGGACAGGTCCGGCGGCGTCGCGAACTCCCGATCGTAGGGGAACAGCGGTCGCTCGATCCGGTGGTGCCCGAGTCGGAGCAGGTCCTGGTCGACCCCTCCCGGGGTGAGCGCCAGCATCCAGTCGGCCGCCATGTCGAACAGCTCCGGCTCGAGGTAGCCGATCTTCACGACGACGACGTCGGCCCGACGCGGGTCGAGGTCGAGATCGGTGAAGTCGTGCTCGTGGTGGTACGGCTTGCGGAGCGTCGTCAGGATCGCGAAGACGCTGCCGACCTGCAGGACCACCTCGGTCCCGGCGTCCCGGTCGCCGTACCGGACGGCGTGCACCCGGCCGGTCATCGTGATCGGGCCCGCGTGCACGTCGTCGACCTCGGCGCCCGCCGTCACCGTGACGGTGGCGCCGACCCCGGCGGCCACGGCCTCGGCGACCGCCGCAGGACCGGGGACGCTCGCGTAGATCAGCGTCGGGCCGTCCGGTGCGGCGAACGCCGGGTGTGCGAGCACCTGCGTCAGCCCCCACGTCATGTCGCCCGACCCGCCGGCGGTGGGGTTGTCACCCGAGTCGGAGACGAAGAACGGCTTCGCGGCCCCGGGAGCCAGCGCCGCGGTGATGCACTCGTCGAAGGTCCCCGTCGGTGCCACGAACGCGAAGTCCTCGCGGGCGCCCCAGAACGCGCGGGCGAGCCGTTCCGCCCCGGCGGCGACGGCGTCGGTGTCCCACCCGGTGACGACCGTGACCGCTCGGTCTCGAGGTTGGTCCGCCCACGCGTACCCCACCCAGAGCGCCGCGTCGAGGACCCCGTCGGTGGCCTCGACCTCGGTGACCTGTGCGTACAGCGACGCCGCCGGCTCGACCCGGGTGGAGGTCTGCTCGCCCGGCAGCAGCACGGGGATCGGCACCCAGGCCTTCACCGGTCGCCGGTGTCCGACGGGACGAGTGGTGAGCACGTCCACCAGGTTCCGCACCGCGCGCTCCCGGGTCGCGTCGACGTCCTCGTGCGGAGCCGTGCGGTAGCAGGTGACCAGGTCGAGCTGGTGCGCGAGCTCCCGCGTGACGTTGCCGTGCAGGTCCATCGATGCCGAGACGATGGCGTCCGGGCCGACCACCATCCGGATGCGTCCGAGCAGGTCGGTCTCGGCGTCGTCGAGGCCCTCGACCACCATCGCGCCGTGGATGTCGAACCAGAGGCCGTCGACCGGCCCGATCTCCCTCAGCCGGGCGACGATCTCGTCGGCGAGCTCCTCGTAGGCCGGTCGGGCGACCACCCCGCCGGGCAGCGCGTGCCCGGTGAGTGCTCCGCGGAACTCGGCAGCGTGCTCGTGGGCCGCCAGGAACGGGTGCCGCGCGACGACCTCGTCGCCGCGATCGGGGTGGAAGGCCGGAGCGAGCGTGCGGGTCGGTGTGAAGGTCGAGGTCTCGATCGCGAGTCCGGCGATCGCGATCACCGGGCGACGGACTCCGTCGGTTCCGTGGGCGGACACGTGCTCACCCTACGACGCCGGCGCCCGGGCGTGGTGTCGGTGGAAGTGCGGACTGGTGCGGCCCCCGGACGGGGGTCAGGATGACTCCCAGTTGCACCCTGCAACGCAGCAGGGTCCCTGACCGAGGAGTCCACATGAAGCACACCCTCGCAGCGGCGTTCGCCGCCGTGGCCGTCGTCGCCGGTGGCGTGTTCGCCGCCGCCCCCGCCTCCGCCCTGCCCGCCGGCACCGAGGTCGTCGGCGGCGAGAAGGCGCCCTCCACCACGTGGGCCGTCCAGCTCGAGGCCTCCGGCGGCACCATCCCGTCCGGCTACGTCAGCAACTGCACCGGCGAGCAGATCAACGCCTCGTGGATCGTCACCGCCCGCCACTGCATCGACGGCATCGGCGCGATGAACGTCTACCACTCGAACTCCACCACGAACCGCGGTTCCGCCGTCGCCGTCGACCGGGTCAGCGCTGCGCCGGCCGGGGACATCGCGCTCGTGCACCTGCGCAGCACCTACGCGCTGTCGACCTACGCACCCCTCGACCTGACCGCGGCGGCGAAGTCGAGCGGCACGGGCGTCATCCAGGGCTACGGCCTCCGGGCCGACGCGCAGCAGTCGGACGGGCTCTACCAGGCGACCGTCTCGCTGACGGGCGCGTCGCGTGACGCCTACAGCGGCACGGCGCAGCACGTCACCGGCGTGACCGGTGCGTCGAACCACGGCGACTCGGGCGGCCCGCTCCTGGTCAACGGCAAGGTCGTCGCGGTGTGCTCCACCGGTGACAGCGCCGACCCGGGGGCGGACACGACGGCCGGGTCGAACTACGCGCTGCTGTCGCAGTCGTCCTCGTGGATCCGCTCGACGGCGGGCGTCTGACCAGCGTGACCGGGTGACGGACGGGAGGCACGGTGCCAGCCGGCACCGTGCCTCCCGTCCGTCACGTGGTGGCGTCAGGCGCCGTGCGCCTCCTCGGCGACCGGCTGCCACTCGCGCCACGTCGCGAGCCGCGACTCGTAGTCCCGCTCGGCGATGCCGAGCGGCGCCTTGCCGAAGAAGACGCGCAGCGGTGGCTGCTCCGCGTCGACGACCTTCAGGATGGCCGAGCGGGTCGCCTCGGGCTTGCCCGGGTCGGACGCGGACGGGCGCTTCGACGCCGCCTCGCGGACGTCCGCGTACGCGTCGAGCTCCTCGCTGTGCTTCGAGGACGGGCCCGACCAGTCGGTCGAGAAGCCGCCGGGCTCGACGAGCGTGACGTGGATGCCGAAGCCGGCGACCTCCTGCGACAGCGACTGCGAGAGCCCCTCGAGCGCCCACTTCGACGCGTGGTACGCGCCGACCGTCGGGAACGCGCTGATCCCGCCGATGCTCGACACCTGCACGACGTGCCCGGAGCCCTGCTCGCGCATGATCCGCAGCGCCGCCTGCGTGACCCACAGCGCGCCGAAGAAGTTCGTCTCGAGCTGCGCGCGGACCTCGTCCTCGGTGAGCTCCTCGACCATGCCGAAGTGGCCGAAACCCGCGTTGTTCACGACCACGTCGAGTCGACCGAAGTGCTCCGCGGCCTGCTGCACGGCAGCGACGTCCGCAGCCTTGTCGGTGACGTCGAGCCGGATCGCCAGGAAGGTGTCGGG
>CAJYIG010000087.1 GCA_913774725.1 uncultured Curtobacterium sp.
CCCGACCCGGGCGACGTGTTCTTCGACTTCGAGGGCGACCCCCTGCACACCGAGGACGGCGTGCACTGGGGACTCGACTACCTGTTCGGCCTGGTCGACGACCGAGCCGCGTTCACGGCGTTCTGGGCGCACACGATCCGCGACGAGCGGCAGGCGCTGCTCGACTTCCTCGCGTTCGTTCGAACACGACGAGAAACGCACCCGGGCATACACATCTACCACTACGCGGCGTACGAGCGGACGCACCTGCTGTCCCTCGCGGCCCGCCACGGCGTGGGGGAGGACGACGTCGACGACCTCCTCCGTGCCGGCGTCCTCGTCGACCTGTACCCGATCGTCCGCAAGGCCCTGGTGGTCGGCAGCCACAGCTACTCGATCAAGAAGCTCGAGCCGCTGTACATGGGTGAGGACCTCCGCCTGAGCGACGTCACGAACGCCGCCGACAGCATCACCGCCTACGTCGAGGCGATCGAGGAACTCCGGAACGGCGATCCCGCTACCGGTCAGCGCATGCTCGACCAGGTCGCCGACTACAACGCCTACGACTGCCGCTCCACCCTGCGGCTCCGCGACTGGCTGCTGTCGCTCCGACCCCCCCGCACGGCGCCGACGACCGAGGACACGGAACTCCTCCCGCCGATCCCCGTCGAGCGCGAGCCGAACCCCGTGTACACGGCGCTCGCCGCGCAGATCGCGGACGTCGACCCCCTCGACCGCGACGCCGACCAGACCGCCCTGGCCCTCGCGGCCGCCGCGATCGACTACCACCGCCGCGAGGCCAAGACCTTCTGGCAGGACCACTTCGACCGCCTCCGCAACCCCGTGGACGACTGGGCCGACACCCGCGACGTCCTCGTCGTCGAGCGTGCGTCCGTCGAGCGGGACTGGGACACGCTGCCGCGTGCCCGCTCGCAGTCCCGTGAGATCCGGTTGTCGGGGACGCTCGCGCCCGGCTCGCGGATCCGGCCGGGAGGCACGCCCCACCTCGTCTACGACGACCCACTCCCGCCGTCGGTCACCGCTCCGGCGCCGGGATCGAAGGGCGCGTCGGCTCGCGCGGTCGTGCTGGAAGCGGCCGATAACGGCGACGCGTTCGAGGTCCTGGTGAAGGAGAGCCTGCCGGTCGGTGGCGGGGAGCCGCACACGGATTTCCAGGTCGCGCTCGCGCCGGCCGCCCCGCCTCGGGCGAAGCCGCAGCCCGAAGCGATCGCCGAGTGGGGGCAGGAGGTCCTCGACGCCCTCCCGTCGATGCTGCCCGATCCGGCGCTCGACCTGCTCCGCCGGGTCCCGCCCCGTGGTGCGCTCGCGCCCGTCGCCGGCGATGACACCGTCTCCGCGGTCGTGACCACGCTGCTCGGGCTCGACCGGTCGTACCTGGCGATCCAGGGCCCTCCCGGCACGGGGAAGACCTACGTCGGGTCGAACGTCGTCGCCCGGCTCGTCCGCGAGCACGGATGGCGCGTCGGGGTCGTCGGCCAGTCCCACGCGACGAGCGAGAACTTCCTGTCGTCGGTCGTCCGCGCCGGCGTGCCCGCGGACCGCGTGATGAAGGTGCCGAAGTCCGGCGCGACCGAGGACGAGCTCGAGGCCGCCGCGTGGACCCCGGTCAAGAACAACGCCGCCGTCGCGGCCTTCCTGTCGTCGTGCGCCGAGACCGGCACCGGGGGAGTCGTCGGGGGGACGGCGTGGACGTTCGCGAACGAGGGCACGATCCCGCGGCGCTCCCTCGACCTCCTCGTGGTCGACGAGGCCGGGCAGTTCTCGCTCGCGCCGACCATCGCGTCCTCGGTCGCCGCGCAGCGCCTGCTGCTGCTCGGCGATCCGCAGCAGTTGCCGCAGGTGTCGCAGGGCTCGCACCCGGAGCCGGTCGACCAGTCGGCACTCGGATGGCTGGCGGACGGCGAGCACGTGCTCCCACCGGAGTTCGGATACTTCCTGGCGCACACCCGGCGGATGGAGCCCGCGCTGACCGCATCGGTGTCGGGCCTGTCGTACGACGGGCAGCTGACGTCGATCGTGAGTGGCCGGCACCTCGACGACCTCGACCCGGGCGTCCACCCGGTGCCGGTCGTGCACAGCGGGAACACGACGTCGTCCGAGGAGGAGGCCGCGCGCGTCGTCGAACTCGCGCGGAGCCTGATCGGCCGCCGGTGGGTCGACGGCGAGGTCTCGCGGACGCTCACCGACGAGGACGTCATCGTCGTCGCGCCGTACAACGCGCAGGGCGCCCTGATCCGCGAGGCCCTCGACCGCGCCGGGCTCCGCGGCACCCAGGTCGGCACGGTCGACATGTTCCAGGGACGCGAGGCCGTGGTGTCGATCACGTCGCTCGCGGCCTCGAGCGCGGCGGACATCCCGCGCGGCCTCGACTTCCTGCTCATGCCGAACCGGCTCAACGTCGCGCTGTCCCGGGCGCAGTGGGCGGCCTACCTCGTCTACTCGCCGGCGCTCACCACGGGGCTGCCGCCGTCGATCAACGGGCTGTCGTTGCTCTCGCGCTTCATCGAGCTGGTCGAACAGCCCCGCTGACAAGCTCCTCTTCAGCCGACCTGCACGGTTCCGACGGCGGAGCTGTAGGTCACGACCGAGCCGTGCTGCGCACCCACGAGCGTGACCGACCACGCGGTGCGGTCCGCTGCCACCGAGTAGAGCACCCGGGTGCCCTCGGGCAGCGAGGCCAGCCCGGTCCCGTCGATGAGCGTGAGCCTGCTCGGCTGTTCGGCGACGACGAGCTCCGTCGGGTAGACGCCCGAGGGGAAGTGCTGGCGCATGACGAACGACAGCGTGCCAGCGCTCTGCGTCAGCGCGTTCCGCTCGCCCTCGAGGGTCGACGTCCCTGATGACTGCCCGCCGGAAGACTCGGGAACGGCCGCCGGGTCGGCTGCGGGAGGCAGCGCGGCGGTGCCGGTGTCGGACTCGGCGACCGCTGGAAGGTCCTGGCTGTCCCCGGCTACGGCTCGGTCGGACGACTCGAGGTCGACACCGGCGACAGAGGGTCCGAGGTTCGTCGTCGACGGCAGTGACGGGAGGGAGAGCGCGGGCAGCTGCACTGCGACGCTGACCAGCCCGAACGCCAGCAGTGCGTAGAGCATGAGCGCGGACCCGACCGAACCGAGGATGATCCCCACGCGGCCGAACGCTCTCGACAGGACCGAGCCCCAGCGAGCGCGCCGGACCGCTTGGACACCGCAGGCGATCGCGGTCACGCCGATCGTGCTGACGATGAAGCCCGACGGCACACCCTGGTGTTGCGGTTCCACGAGCGCGAGCACGACGCTTCCCAGGCCGAGCAGCATCGACAGGGTCGCGAAGGCCCACGGGCGGGTGCGGCGCGGTACGCAGTCCGTTGCCGAGGAAGCAGTGAGGAGCGGCGACGGCGCGTACAGCGGCGGCATCCCTCGACGTGTCCGCGTCGGTGTGGTCGACGGCTCACTCGGTGACCAGTCTCGTGGTCCGGGTCCACCCAACGGCACGTGTGCCCCCTCGGCTCGGCAACCATCCCATGGTGCCGATCGAGCGGATGCTGAAGAATCCCCAGAACTGGGTCAGTCCGGTGGTCAGGCGCGGACAGCGACGCCACTACGATCGCGATCCGGCGCGTGACGATTCCGGTACGCGATCGCCGGCTGTCCTGAACCAGGATCGTCAATCGCGAATCGGAGTCGCCACGTCGGGGACGCCCGCCCTCGCCAGGGTGGCGAGGCCCAGGACGACCGGCGGACTAACCCCGAGCGGGCTCCGAGCCCTCGGCGTCGTCGGCGGCGTCGTCGTCGGGGATCTCGCCGCGCATCTGCGCCCGGATCCCGGCGAGCACGTCGGCGTGCAGGAAGTTCGCGTCCTCGGCACTGGTCGGGTCGACGACGATGCCGAACTCCTCGGGCACGGCGGTGACGAGCTCGGCCATCCGGACCGGGCGGGCCTCGGTACCGGGGACACCCTCGGTGAGCTGAGCGGGGTCGGTGAACACCGGGACGAAGGGCAGGTCGCGGATCATCACGTGCGCGATGCTCCCGCCTTCGGGGTCGCCCGCCGGCTTCCACGGCACCCAGGCGGCGCTGCCGAGGAACCCCTGCGCCGATGATGCCATGCGGCGCCGCAGGGCTCCGGCGGGCGACTCGG
>CAJYIG010000088.1 GCA_913774725.1 uncultured Curtobacterium sp.
CGATCGAGGCGAGCGGCGCGTTGTCACCCTTGCGGAAGCCGAGCTTCGTGATGCGGGTGTAGCCGCCCTGACGGTCCTCGACCTGCGGGGCGATCTCCGTGAACAGCGTGTGCACGACGGACTTGTCGCGCAGCTGAGCGATCACACGACGACGAGCGTGCAGGTCGCCACGCTTCGCGAACGTGATGAGACGCTCGGCGACGGGACGGAGGCGCTTGGCCTTCGTCTCGGTGGTCGTGATGCGACCGTGCGTGAAGAGGGCGTTGGCGAGGTTGCTCAGGAGCAGGCGCTCGTGGGCGGGGCCGCCACCGAGGCGGGGGCCCTTGGTGGGCTTCGGCATGTCAGTTCTCCAGTGGTGATGGTGGTGCGCACCGACTCATCGGCGCGCGTGCGCGTCAGCGCGAGGTCAGTTGTTGGACTCGTCCTCGTCGTACCCGCTGTAGAAGTGGGCGCCGTCGAATCCGGGGACGGTGTCCTTGAGGGACAGGCCGAGCTCGGTGAGCTTGTCCTTGACCTCGTCCACCGACTTCTGACCGAAGTTGCGGATGTTCATGAGCTGCGTCTCCGAGAGGGCGACGAGCTCGGACACCGTGTTGATGCCCTCCCGCTTGAGGCAGTTGTAGCTGCGGACCGACAGGTCCAGGTCCTCGATCGGGGTCTGCAGCTCGTTCGAGAGCACCGCGTCGACCGGCGCGGGGCCGATCTCGATGCCCTCGGCCGCCGTGTTCAGCTCGCGGGCGAGACCGAACAGCTCGACCAGCGTGCGACCGGCGGACGCGATGGCGTCGCGCGGCGAGATTGCCGGCTTCGACTCGACGTCCACGACCAGGCGGTCGAAGTCCGTGCGCTCACCGGCACGCGTCGCCTCGACGCGGTAGGTGACCTTGAGGACCGGCGAGTAGATCGAGTCGATCGGGATCTGACCGGCCTCGCTGAACTCCGAACGGTTCTGCGTCGCCGAGACGTAGCCACGGCCACGCTCGATCGTCAGCTCGAGCTCGAAGCGCGCGGTGTCGTTCAGGGTCGCGATGACGAGGTCCGGGTTGTGGATCTCGACACCGGCCGGGGCGGAGATGTCCGCCGCGGTGACCTGACCGGCACCCTGCTTGCGCAGGTACGCGGTGATCGGCTCGTCGTGCTCGCTGGACACGACGAGGCTCTTGATGTTGAGGATGATCTCGGTGACGTCTTCCTTGACACCGGGGACGGTGCTGAACTCGTGGAGGACGCCGTCGATGCGGATGCTGGTGACAGCCGCACCGGGGATCGAGGAGAGGAGCGTGCGGCGCAGCGAGTTGCCGAGGGTGTAACCGAAGCCCGGCTCGAGCGGCTCGATGACGAAGCGCGAGCGGTACTCGGAGATCGACTCCTCGGTCAGGGTGGGGCGCTGTGCAATGAGCACTGTGGGATTCCTTTCGGCGGAGTGTCCGCTATATGACACTCGGCGGTACGACGGGGCCGACCGGGCCCCGACGGGTCTGTTGAGTTGTGATCACGCGCACCGAGGGGCCGGGAGGGCCCGACGTGCGCGATCGAACGACCAGGAATGGCCGGCCCCGCTCGCCCCGGTCAGGGGACGAGCGGGGAACGGCCGGTTGCTCCTCGCGTCAGACGCGGCGACGCTTCGGCGGGCGGCAGCCGTTGTGCGCCTGCGGGGTGACGTCGTTGATCGAACCGACCTCGAGGCCGGCGGCCTGGAGCGAGCGGATCGCGGTCTCGCGGCCCGAGCCCGGACCCTTGACGAAGACGTCGACCTTCTTGACGCCGTGCTCCTGCGCCTGACGCGCAGCGGACTCGGCGGCGAGCTGCGCCGCGAACGGCGTCGACTTGCGCGAACCCTTGAAGCCCACGGCACCCGAGGACGCCCAGCTGAGGACGGCACCCGACGGGTCGGTGATGCTGACGATGGTGTTGTTGAACGTGCTCTTGATGTGGGCCTGGCCCACGGCGACGTTCTTCTTCTCCTTGCGACGCGGCTTGCGCGCGGCAGTCTTGGGGGTAGCCATGATGATCTCCTATCGGGCCTTCTTCTTGCCTGCCACGGTGCGCTTCGGTCCCTTGCGGGTACGCGCGTTGGTCTTGGTGCGCTGACCACGCACCGGGAGACCACGACGGTGGCGGAGACCCTCGTAGCTACCGATCTCGACCTTGCGGCGGATGTCGGCGGCGACCTCGCGGCGGAGGTCACCCTCCACCTTGAAGTTGCCCTCGATGAAGTCACGGAGGGCGACGAGCTGGTCGTCGGTCAGGTCCTTGACGCGGATGTCACCGGAGATACCGGTCTCGGCGAGTGCCTGGACCGCGCGGGTACGGCCGACGCCGTAGATGTACGTGAGTGCGATCTCCACGCGCTTCTCGCGCGGGATGTCGACGCCTGCTAGACGTGCCATGTGCTGGCTGCTCCTGTTTTCGGTGGAGGTGTGGCGCAGTACCGGTGCCCGGGCCTCCGCCCCGAGGTGTCCCCCCGCCGGCGACCGAGGTCGGGGCGGGGTTCTGGTACTGCGTGTTCAGTGTTGAGTTGTGGGTCCTGCTGGGAGCTCAGCCCTGGCGCTGCTTGTGGCGCGGGTTGCTCTTGCAGATCACCATGACGCGGCCCTTGCGGCGGATGACACGGCAGTGCTCGCAGATGGGCTTGACGCTGGGGTTGACCTTCATGGTTGGTTCCTCGTGCTCGCTGGCTTCGTGCTCGGCGGGTTCGCCGAGCCGTTCCTTTCCAGCTCGCGGATCACTTGTAGCGGTAGACGATCCGGCCGCGGGTCAGGTCGTACGGGCTCAGCTCCACGATCACGCGGTCCTCGGGGAGGATGCGGATGTAGTGCTGGCGCATCTTCCCGGAGATGTGCGCGAGGACCTTGTGTCCGTTGGTCAGCTCAACGCGGAACATCGCGTTGGGCAGAGCTTCGAGCACCGAGCCCTCGATCTCGATGACGCCGTCTTTCTTGGCCATAGCCTCACTGTCGCTTGGTTGGAT
>CAJYIG010000089.1 GCA_913774725.1 uncultured Curtobacterium sp.
CAGCTCGCGTTCTCCGGGTCGATCCGCGTCGACGACGTCGTCGTGGTCGAGCAGCAGTGGGGCCGCATCGAGGAGATCACGTTGACGTACGTCGTCGTGCACCTCTGGGACGACCGGCGCTTCGTGCTCCCGTCGACCTACTTCACGTCCACGCCGTTCGAGAACTGGACCCGCACCGGCAGCGAGCTCCTCGGCGCCGTCGAGTTCGACCTCGACTGGCGGATCAGCCCGACCGAGATGCGCGAGGAGCTCGACCGCATCCTGTCCACCTCGACGATCTGGGACGGCCGCACCAAGGTCCTGCAGGTCACCGACGCCGTCAGCGGGCTCGTGCGGGTCCGCATCCTGGTGTCCGCGCCGGACGCCGGCGGGTTGTTCGACCTGCGCTGCTACGTGCGCGAGGAGATGGTCGAGTGGGTGCAGCGCGAGCACCCGGACGCGCTCCCGCGGCAGCGGGTCCAGGTCACGCAGGGCACCGAGCGCGTCGGCAAGCGCCGTGCGCGCACCGACGAACAGGACGCCGCGCTCTTCCGCGAGGGCGACGAGCGCGCTGCGCTCTTCACCGGCCCGATCCAGACGTCCGGCATCCGACCGGAGGAGATCCCGCCGGAGCGCTGAGCCGGCGTGACGCGACCAGACGACGGACGGGAGGCGCGGTACCAGCCGGTACCGCGCCTCCCGTCCGTCTCCGTGTCACCGCCGCGACCGCGACGTGCGTGCCAGCGCGAGCGCGCTGCGACCGCGACGTGCGTGCCAGCGCGAGCGCGCTGTGGCCGCGACGTGCGTCCCAGCGCGAGCGCGCCGCGACGTGCGTCCTAGCGCTGACGCGCCTTCACCGCGCGGTCGTCCTCGACGACCGTGCCGATGGCGACGATCGTCGTCGCGAGCCACGCGATCCACGTGAGGGCGAGCCGCCAGTCACGCGGTCCCTGCCGGGTGGTCTGCACGACGCTGTAGCCGCTGATGATCGAACTCCACACCGCACCGCTGAACATGAACTTCCGCACGGGTTCCTCCTCCTGGTCGTCCCCGCCACGCTACCGGCCGCTACATTGGAGCGCCGCCGGTGGCCATGCCGGTCCGCAGATCGAGGAGTCACCGTGCGTCAGGCCGTCATCGGGGGAGTGCTGCTGGTCGTCGGCGCCGTGTGCGTCGCGCTCGGGCTGCTCCCCCTGTCCGACCTCGGTGTGCTCGCCGACCGGGTCGTGCCGGTGCTCGCGTTCGTGCTCGGGCTGACGATCGTGTCCGAGCTCGCGGCCGACGCGGGCGTCTTCGACCGGCTCGCGGACCTCGCGGCGCGCATCGGCGGCGGGCGCACCATCGGGCTCTGGGCCGCGGTCGTCGTGCTCGCCGTGGTGTGCACCGTCTTCCTGAGCATCGACACCACCGCGGTGCTCCTCACCCCGATCGTCATCACGCTCGCGCGCCGGGTCGGGCTGCCCCCGATGCCATTCGCGCTCACGACGGTCTGGCTCGCGAACACGGCCTCGCTGCTGCTGCCGGTGTCGAACCTGACGAACCTGCTCGCGGTCGACAAGATCGGGCTCGACGGACCGATCCCGTTCGCCGGCCTCATGGTGTGGGCGGCGCTCGCCGGGGTCGTCGTGCCGTGCGCGGTGCTCCTCGTGGTGTTCCGCGGCAAGCTCTTCGGCCGGTACACGCCCGTCGACGTCCGACGGCCGCGCGACCCCCTCTTCTTCTGGGCGGCGTCGGCCGTGCTCGTGCTGCTCGTGGTCGCGCTGACCGCCGGGGTGACGGTGTGGATCGCGGCGCTCGTCGCGGCGGCGCTGCTCGTCGTGGTCGCTGCCTTCCGGGCCCGGTCCGAGCTCCGGCCGTCCCGTGTGCCGTGGTCGACGCTGGTGTTCGCGGCCGGGCTCTTCGTCGTCGTCGAGACCCTGCACACGACGGGCCTGACCGACCCGATCGTGCAGGCGCTGTCCGGCGGCACCGACACCGGCTCGCTCCTGCTGCTCGGCGGGGCCGGCGGGGTCGCGGCGAACGCGATCGACAACCTGCCCGCCTACCTGGTGCTCGAACCGGCCGCCGGGCACGAGGCCCTGCGCTACGCCGCGCTCCTGGTCGGCGTGAACGCGGGCTGCCTCATCACGCCGTGGGCCTCGCTGGCGACACTGCTGTGGCACGCTCGGCTGTCGGCGGAGGGCGTGCACCTGTCGTGGGGTCGCTACATGGCGCTCGGGTGCATCGTGGCGCCGCTCACGGTCGTCGCGGGCGTGCTGGCGCTGCAGCTCTGACACGCTGCTGCCCTGACCCGCTGCTGCTCTGGCGCGCAGCTGCCCTGGGGCGGCCGGGGCGCCGTCCGGCGGGCGGGCCGTCACGCGGCGAGCGAGCCGCTACAGCCAGTCCTTGCTCTTGAAGACCCGGTAGAGCACGAGCGACGTCGCGACGATCAGGGACACCGAGGCGAGCAGGCCGCTCCAGTGCCCCTCTCCCGGGAACGTCACGTTCTGCCCGAAGAACCCCGTGATGGCGGTCGGGATCGCGATGATCGCCGCCCAGCTCGTCACCTTCTTCATCACGGTGTTCTGCCGGTTCGACGCCAGGTTCAGGTTCGTGTCGAGGACGCTCGACACCGAGTCGCGGAGCTGCTCGACGGAGTCGGCGATCGTCACCAGGTGGTCCTCGACGTCGCGGAAGTACGGCCGGATGCCGTCGGCGATGGTCTCGGCGTCGCCGTGCAGCAGGGCCCCGACGCTGTCCCTGGTCGGCACGACCTGACGGCGGAGCACCCCGAGGGCCTTCCGCAGCCGGAACGACCGGCGCTGGATCTGCTGCTCGCGCGGGTTGCCGTGCTCGAAGAGGTCGTCCTCGAGGTCGTCGATGCGCGCCTCGATGTCCTCGACGGCCGACGTCGCGTGGTCGACCACCGCGTCGAGGAGCCCCCAGACCAGCCACGGCACGCCGCGGTCGGACAGGTCGGCGTTCGCGTCGAGGCGTCGCTCGACGGAGCGCAGGTCGACGTCGGGCCCGTGGATCGTGACGAGGGCGTGCTGCGTGACGAAGGCCTTCACCTCGTGGGTCACGAGGTCGCCCTCGGCGTCGAGACCGTCGACGTCGTAGACCACCAGGAACAGGCTGTCGCGGTAGCGGTCGAGCTTCGGACGCTGCCCCTGCTCGAGGGCGTCCTCGACCGCGAGCGCGTGCACGCCGAGCTCGTCCTCGACCTGGGCCAGCTCGTCGGGCGACGGGTCCACGTGGTCGACCCACACGAAGGTCCCGTCGTGCCGGTCGAGCAGGTCCGACACCCGCTCGACGGGGAAGTCCCGCTCCACCGCGGTGCCGTCCCGCCACGCCCGTGTCATGACCATGCCGACGAGCCTAGTGACGACGGGCCGAGAGCCCGGTGGCGCTCCGCTGGTACCGTCGGCGTCGATCCCGGCGCACCAGCCGGGGGGAACGGAGACACCACCACCCCATGGCAGCAGACACCGACCCGGACCGCTACGCCTTCGTCGTCGCCTCGAACCGCCTCCCGGTGGACCGCGTCGTCGACGAGGACGGCAACGAGGGCTGGCGGCACTCGCCCGGCGGGCTGGTGACGGCGCTCGAGCCGGTCATGCGCGCCAACGACGGTGCCTGGGTCGGGTGGGTCGGCCAGCCGGACGTCGAGGTGGCCCCGTTCGACAACGAGGGCATCCACATCGTCCCGGTACCGCTGAGCAGCGACGACGTCGAGGAGTACTACGAGGGCTTCAGCAACGACACGCTGTGGCCGCTGTACCACGACGTCATCGAGCACCCGAGCTACCACCGCGACTGGTGGAACGCCTACCGCCGTGTCAACGCCCGCTTCGCCGACCAGATCGCCGAGATCGTCGAGCAGGACGGCATCGTCTGGGTGCAGGACTACCAGCTGCAGCTCCTGCCGGCCCTGCTCCGGGAGCGCCGTCCGGACCTGACGATCGGCTTCTTCAACCACATCCCGTTCCCGCCGGTCGGCATCTACGCGCAGCTCCCGTGGCGCGCGCAGATCCTGGACGGGCTGCTCGGCGCCGACGTCATCGGCTTCCAGCGCCAGGACGACGCGAGCGACTTCCTCCGTGCCGTCCGGCACATCAAGGGCTACACGACCAAGGGCTCGACGATCGACGTCCCCGTCGACGACCCGGCCGCGCCGCGCAGCCGCAAGGGCATCACCGTGCGCCACGTCGAGGCCCGCCACTTCCCGATCTCCATCGACGCCGAGAGCTTCGAGGCGATCGCGCACCGACCCGAGGTGCAGGAGCGCGCGCGGGAGATCCGCGAGAGCCTGGGCAACCCGACGACGGTGCTGCTCGGCGTCGACCGGCTCGACTACACGAAGGGCATCCGGCACCGCATCAAGGCGTTCGGCGAGCTCGTCGAGGACGGCCGCGTCAAGGTCGAGGACGCCACGCTCGTGCAGGTCGCCAGCCCGAGCCGCGAACGGGTCGACACCTACGCGGCGCTCCGCGACGAGATCGAGCTGACGGTCGGCCGCATCAACGGCGACCTCGGCGTGATCGGGCACCAGCCGATCGCGTACCTGCACCACGGGTACCCGCGCGAGGAGATGGTCGCGCTGTACCTCGCCGCGGACATCATGCTCGTCACCGCCCTGCGCGACGGCATGAACCTGGTGGCGAAGGAGTACGTCGCGGCCCGGTTCGACAACGACGGCGTGCTGATCCTGTCCGAGTTCGCCGGGGCCGCCGACGAGCTGAAGCAGGCCGTCATCGTCAACCCGCACGACATCGGCGCGCTCAAGGACTCGATCCAGCGCGCGATCGAGATGCCCCGGCGCGAGCGCTCGACGCGCATGCGCGCGCTCCGGAAGCGCGTCCGCGACAACGACGTGGCCCGCTGGTCGCGGTCGTTCCTCGAGGCGCTCGACCGACACGCCCCGAACCGTGCCAAGCTCGACCCGTCGGCGTCGGACCCGGGTGACCAGCACGTCGAGGAGCTGCAGGACACGACGTCGATCTTCGACCAGGACGCGCAGACGGCGCGTGCCGCCGAGGACACCCGGGAGGCCCGTGGTGCCTGAGACCGGGACCGATCCGTCCGCCCTGTCGTCGGCCCTCGAGACGCTCGCGGCTGCGCCGCGACTGCTCGTCGCGCTCGACTTCGACGGCACCCTCGCGCCCTTCGCCGACGACCCGGCACAGGTCGGGGCCCTGCCCGGCTCCTGGGCTGCGGTGCTCACCCTGCAGCGCGCCCGCGACACCGAGGTGGTCCTCGTCTCCGGGCGTCCGCTCGAGGGGCTCGCCCGGGTGTCGCACGCGCCCGAGGGCATGGCGCTCGTCGGGTCGCACGGCGTCGAGTGGCGCGTCGACGGCCACGACGAGGCCGCGCTGAGCGACGACGAGCGCGCACGGGTCGACCGTGTCGGCACCGCCCTCGACGAGGTCGGCGACCGGTTCCCCGGCGTCGTCGTCGAGCACAAGCCCGCCGGGCACGGACTGCACACCCGCCGGGTGAGCGCCGAGGTCGCGGCCGAGGCGAACGCCGCCGCGAGCCGGGCCGCGCACGACGCCGACCCCGACGTGCTCGAGCGCGGGGGCAAGGACATCGTCGAGTTCGCGGTGCGCCACGTCACGAAGGGCGACGCGATCGACCGGCTCCGCGAGCTCCGCGGCGCCGACGCCGTGTTCTTCGCCGGCGACGACGTCACCGACGAGGACGCCTTCCGGGTGCTCCGCGACGGCGACGTCGGCGTGAAGGTGGGGGAGGGTGACACGCTCGCGGCGCACCGCGTCGCCGATCCCGCGGCGCTCACCGACGTGCTGAAGCAGCTGGCGCGGGCGCGGTTTGCTCGGTGAATCGCGCCAGCGATTCGCGACGCGCCCCGAAGGAGCCTGCGACTGAGGTCGCGTGAGGCCACGCGCTGACGACCCGGCCCCGCGCCTCCCGTCCGGTGCAGGTCGTGTCCGGTTGGTATCCCAACTGGTCCTAGACTGCCTGCATGCCTGACATCGACGTGAAGCCGCGCAGCCGGGTCGTCACCGACGGGATCGAAGCGACCACCTCGCGTGGCATGCTCCGGGCCGTCGGCATGGGCGACGCAGACTGGGACAAGCCGCAGATCGGGATCGCCTCGTCCTGGAACGAGATCACCCCGTGCAACCTCTCGCTCGACCGCCTCGCGCAGGGCGCGAAGGAGGGCGTGCACTCCGGCGGCGGGTACCCGCTGCAGTTCGGCACCATCTCCGTCTCGGACGGCATCTCGATGGGCCACGAGGGCATGCACTTCTCGCTCGTCTCGCGTGAGGTCATCGCCGACAGCGTCGAGACCGTCGTGAACGCCGAGCGCCTCGACGGCACCGTGCTGCTGGCCGGCTGCGACAAGTCGCTCCCGGGCATGCTCATGGCCGCGGCGCGCCTCGACCTCGCGAGCGTCTTCCTCTACGCGGGTTCGGTCATGCCGGGCTACGTGAAGCAGGCGGACGGCTCCTTCAAGGAGGTCACGATCATCGACTCCTTCGAGGGCGTCGGCGCGTGCAAGGCCGGCACCATGAGCGAGGCCGAGCTCAAGGAGATCGAGTGCGCCATCGTCCCGGGCGAGGGCGCCTGCGGCGGGATGTACACCGCGAACACGATGGCGAGCGTGGCCGAGGCCCTCGGCATGTCGCTGCCGGGCTCCGCCGCCCCGCCGAGCGCCGACCGCCGACGTGACTACTACGCGCGTCGCTCCGGCGAAGCCGTGGTGAACATGCTGCGCCTCGGACTGACGGCGCGCCAGATCCTCACGAAGGAGGCGTTCGAGAACGCCATCGCCGTCGCGATGGCCCTCGGAGGCTCGACCAACGTCGTGCTGCACCTGCTCGCGATCGCGCACGAGGCCGAGGTCGAGCTGAGCCTCGACGACTTCAACCGCATCGGCTCGAAGGTCCCGCACCTGGCCGACATGAAGCCGTTCGGCAAGTACGTCATGGTCGACGTGGACCGCAACGGCGGCATCCCGGTGATCATGAAGGCGCTGCTCGAGGCCGGCCTGCTGCACGGCGACGTGATGACCGTCACCGGCAAGACCCTGGCGGAGAACCTCGCCGAGATCGACCCGCCGGAGCTCGACGGCGAGGTCTTCCGGAAGCTCGACAACCCGATCCACACCACCGGTGGCCTGACGATCCTCAAGGGCTCGTTCGCGCCCGAGGGCGCCGTCGTGAAGACCGCCGGCTTCGACGCCGCCGTGTTCGAGGGCCCCGCGCGGGTGTTCGACCGCGAGCGCGCCGCGATGGACGCCCTGACCGAGGGTCGGATCCAGAAGGGCGACGTGGTGGTCATCCGCTACGAGGGCCCGAAGGGCGGACCGGGCATGCGGGAGATGCTCGCCATCACCGCGGCCATCAAGGGCGCGGGCCTGGGCAAGGATGTACTACTGTTGACGGACGGACGATTCTCAGGCGGCACAACCGGCCTGTGCATCGGCCACATCGCACCGGAAGCCGTGGACGCAGGTCCAGTGGCATTCGTGCGCGATGGCGACCGCATCCGTGTCGACATCGCGGCTCGCTCGCTCGACCTACTGGTCGACGACGCCGAGCTGGAAGCCCGCCGAGCAGGCTGGGCCCCGCTGCCCCCGCGCTACACCCGCGGAGTCCTCGCGAAGTTCGCGAAGCTCGTCCAGTCCGCCGCCAAGGGCGCGGTCACGGGCTAGCGTCGACACGTTCGAACCGCCATCTCTCCAGGCAAGGACCACCTCATGCCCACGGAAGCCACTCCGCTGTCCGCTGCAGCCGGTGCACGCCGGTCGCCGGAGATCCTGACCGGCTCGGGAGCCGTCCTCCGGACGCTCGAGCACCTCGGGATCACCGACGTCTTCGGCCTGCCCGGCGGCGCCATCATCCCGTTCTACGACGAGCTCATGGCGTCCACCACCATCCGGCACGTCCTCGTCCGGCACGAGCAGGGCGCCGGCCACGCGGCCGAGGGCTACGCGTCGGCGTCGGGCAGGGTCGGGGTCGCGATCGCGACGTCCGGCCCCGGTGCGACGAACCTCGTGACGGCCATCGCCGACGCCTACATGGACTCGG
>CAJYIG010000090.1 GCA_913774725.1 uncultured Curtobacterium sp.
CGACCACCGACCCGTCGGCCTGCTGGTGGGTCTCGAGGATCGCGACGATCCAGCGGGTGGTCGCGAGCGTGCCGTTCAGCGTGGCGACGGGCGCGGTCTTGCCGCTCTCGGTGCGGTACCGGACGTCGAGACGGCGGGCCTGGAACGTCGTGCAGTTCGACGTCGACGTGAGCTCGCGGAAGGTGCCCTGCGTCGGCACCCACGCCTCGATGTCGTACTTGCGCGCCGCGCTCGTACCGAGGTCACCGCCGGCGACGTCGATCACGCGGTAGTGCAGCCCGAGGTCCTGCATCATCGACTCCTGCATCGCGACGAGGCGCTGGTGCTCCGCCTCGGCCTGCTCGGGGAGCACGTACGAGAACATCTCGAGCTTGTTGAACTGGTGCACGCGGAGGATGCCACGGTTGTCCTTGCCCGCGGACCCGGCCTCGCGCCGGTAGCAGGTCGACCAGCCGGCGTAGCGGACCGGGTCGCCGGACTCGTCGAACGACAGGATCTCGTCGGCGTGGAACCCGGCGAGGGCGACCTCGCTCGTGCCGGTCAGGTACAGGTCGTCGGCCTCGAGCCGGTAGACCTCCGCCGCGTGCTCGCCGAGGAACCCGGTACCCGCCATCGTCTCCGGACGCACGAGCGTCGGCGTGATGAGCGGCTCGAACCCGTGCTGCACCGCACGGTCGAGCCCGAGGTTCATGAGCGCGATCTCGAGCCGGGCGCCGAGGCCGCGGAGGAAGTAGAAGCGCGACCCGGAGACCTTGACGCCGCGCGGGATGTCGATGATGCCGAGGTGCTCGCCGAGGTCGGCGTGGTCCTTCGGCTCGAAGTCGAACTCGGGCTTCGTGCCGACCGTGCGGAGCGTGACGAAGTCGTCCTCGCCGCCCTTCGGCACGTCCGGCAGCACGACGTTGGGGATCGCGCGCACGACGCGGTCGAAGGTCTCCTCGGCCGCGGTGACCTCGGCCTGGGCCTCCTTCACCTTCGCGGCGAGGGCCTGCGCCTGCTGCACGAGCGCGGCCTTCTCGTCCTTCGGGGCCTTCGCGACGGTCTTGCCGAACGCGTTCTGCTCGGCGCGGAGCGCCTCGAACGACGTGATCGCAGCGCGCCGCGCGGTGTCTGCGGACACCGCGTCGTCGACGACGGAGACGGAGGCGCCGCGCGCCTCCTGCGAGGCCTTGATGAGGTCAGGGTTGTCGCGCAGGAGCTGCAGATCGATCACCGGATCATCCTAGAGGGCGCGTGTGACCGCCGGACGGGAGGCCCGTGGCGGCCCCGCCACGGGCCTCCCGTCCGTCACCCGGTCGCGTCCGACGGGCGCTCGTCGCGCAGGGCGGCGACCATCCCGCGCAGCAGGCGGAAGGCCGCTGCGCGGCCCTCCTCGTCGAGGTCGCGCGTCATGCGCAGCTCCACCTCGCGAACGGCCGCGCTCGCCGCCTCGCGCTGCCGCCGGCCGGCCTCGGTGAGCGTGGTGGGCAGCACCTTGCCCGACGTGGGGGTGGACGGCCGGGTGACGATGCCCTCGCGTTCGAGCTGCTGCAGGAGCGTGTTCATCGACTGCCGCGTGACGAAGGTGCCGCGCGCCAGCTCCGAGTTGGACATGCCGGGGCGCTGGGCGAGCAGTTCGAGGCACGAGTAGTGCGTGATCGTCATGCCGAGCGGGCGGAGGGCATCCTCCATGGCGGTCCGCAGCGCGCTGGCCGCCTCCTTCAGGGCGTAGCCGACCGAGCTGTCGAGGTCGATACGGGCTTGACGCATGTCAGGATTCTGACACATACTGCTCATGTCAGGCATCTGACACAGACGAAGGAGCACACCATGCCCGCCACCGGGATCGACTTCACCTCGCTGCAGGTCCGTGACCTCGACGCCTCGCAGGCGTTCTACGAGCGGTACCTCGGACTCGTCCGCTCGCCCGCCGGGCCGCCGCACGCGGTGGTGTTCCGGACCGAGCCGATCGCGTTCGCCCTGCGCGACCTCGTCGAGGGGACGGACCTCTCCGCCGGGCAGCCCGCCCTCGGCGTCGCGCTGTGGTTCCACGCGACCGACGTCCAGGCGATCCACGACGCGCTGGTCGCCGACGGGCACCCGATCGTCACCCCGCCGTTCGACGGGCCGTTCGGGCGGACGTTCACGTTCGCGGACCCGGACGGGTACGCGATCACGCTGCACGACCGGCGCTGAGCCCGAGCGGCCCGGCTCGGGACGGCCCGGTCCGCCGCCCGTCGCTCGCCGGACCGGTCCGTGCCCGACGGCCGGTCGCTCGCAGGTGTCCGTCGGTAACGTCGGCAGCATGTCGACACCATCGGAGACTGCGCCCGCGGGCCAGGACGCCCTCCCGACCGAGCAGAAGACGGCAGCGGTCGTCTACAACCCGGTCAAGGTGCACCTGGAGACGCTGCAGCGCACCGTCGCGGAGCACGAGCAGGAGGCCGGCTGGGCCGAGACCCTGTGGTTCGAGACCACGGAGGAGGACCCGGGCGGCGGCATGGCGACGGCCGCGCTCGAGGCCGGGGCCGACGTCGTGGCCGCGGCCGGTGGTGACGGCACCGTCCGCGCCGTCGCCGAGGTCGTGCACGGCTCCCCCGCCGCCCTCGCCCTGCTGCCGAGCGGCACCGGCAACCTGCTCGCCCGGAACATCCCGTCGCCCATCGACGACCTGGCGGCGAGCGTCCGGACGATCTTCCGGGGCGAGGACCGCCCGATCGACTTCGGCCAGCTCGAGGTCGAGCGCGAGGGCGGCGAGCGCGAGCAGTTCGGCTTCGTCGTCATGGCCGGGCTCGGACTCGACGCCCGCATGCTCGCCAACACGAACGACGACCTGAAGAAGAAGGTCGGCTGGCTCGCCTACGTCGACTCGCTCTTCCGCTCGGTGCGCGACGCCGACGCCTTCGAGTTCCGTTACCGGCTCGACGGCGAGAGCAACCAGTCGGTGCGCGCGCACTCGCTCATCGTCGGCAACTGCGGCATGCTGCAGGCCGGCGCGACGCTCCTGCCGGACGCCGAGATCGACGACGGCGTGTTCGACATCGTCGTCATGCGACCCCGCGGGTTCTTCGGGTGGGTCCGGATCGGCGCGCGGGTGTTCTGGGAGAACGCGATCCTGCGCTCGTTCCGCCGCTCGAAGATCGGGCAGACCCAGGTCGGCAAGCGCATCGCCACCGCCGCCCGCGAGGAACGACCGCTCCGGTACATCCGCGGCGAGGAGTTCGTGGCGCGGCTCGAGCGTCCGGACGAGTTCGAGATCGACGGCGACCCCGTCGGCGAGGTCGTTGCGTTCAAGGCGAAGATCGACGCCGGCGGCCTGCGGGTGCGCGTCGCCGGTCCGCAGGACCAGACCAGGAACACCCGCCGGGTCGAGAACGCCCACAGCTGACCGGGGTCCCCGACTCCGACGGCCGGCGGCCGCTGACCGCCGACCGCGGCCGGGCTCAGCCGGCGTCGGGCTCGCCGGAGACGATGGCGCGGAGCCAGTCCCGTGCCTCGACGAACGCCTCGTCCGAGTAGCGCGCGGAGACCTCCGGGCGGAAACCGTCCGCCCGCGGGTACGACCCGAGGAACGTCACGCGCGGGCTGAACCGTCGCAGGCCCAGCAGGGCATCGGCCACGCGTTCGTCGTGCACGTGCCCGTCGAGGTCGATGACGAACCGGTACCGGCCGAGCTCGTCGCCGATCGGCCGCGAGGACAGCAACCCCATGTTGATCCCCCGCGTCGCGAACTGCTCGAGCATGTCGACCAGGGCACCGGGGTGCTCGCTCGGCAGCTCCACGATGACGCTCGTCTTGTCCGCCCCGGTGCGCTCCGGGATCGCGAGCGTGCGCGAGACCAGCACGAACCGGGTGACCGCCGAGGCGTTGTCGCCGATCGACGACGCGAGCACGGCCAGGTCGTGGTGGTCGGTGATCCCGGGCGGCGCCACCGCGGCGTCGGCGACGGGGTGCTCGTCGAGCAGCGCGGTCGCGGCGGCGACGTTCGACGACGCCGGGATGTGCCCGTGCCCGGGGACGTTCGCCTCGAGCCACCCGTGCGTCTGGGCGTACGCCACCGGGTGCGCGTTGACCGTCCGCACGTCGGACAGGGCGGTGCCGTGCCGGGCGACGAGCACGAAGTCGACGGGCACGAGGTACTCGCCCACGATCCGCACGCCGGGGATCCGCGCCAGGGCGTCCTGCGTCGCGCTGACCCCGCCGTCGACGCTGTTCTCGATCGCGATCACCGCGCCGACCGACCGACCGGTGACGACGTCGTCGAGTGCCTCGCCGACGTTGTTCACGCTCCGCCAGGGCTTGCCGGCCGCGGCCTCGACGAGCTTCAGTGCCGCCTCGGTGAAGGTGCCGGCTGGTCCGAGGTAGGAGTACGTGTCGGACGGCGTGGCACGGTCGGTCATGCGCCAGATCCTACTGGTGTACCAGTGGCCCGCGGCCCGGTCGGCGCCTGACGTCAGAAGCGGACGAGCATGGTGTCCGAGTCGCCGTTCCGCCCGACGGTGCGGAACCCGGCCCGCTCGTACGCGATCCGCGCCCCGGTGTTCCCGTCCTCGACGCTCAGACTGACGCCCGGCCACCCCGCGGCCCGTCCGGCGTCGAGCAGCCGGGCGAGCAGCGTCGTGCCGATCCCCCGGCCGCGCCCGCGCTCGTCGACGGCCATCGTGAGCTCCGGGACGTCCTCGGCCACGAACCCGTACCCGGGGTCGTCCGCCGGCAGGAACCGCACCCAGGCCACCCCGATCGGCCCGTCGCCGTCCACGGCGACGACGCCGTGGTCGCGGGCCGGGTCGAAGCCGACGACGTAGTGTGCGAACTCCGGACGGTCGAGGTCGGCATCGACGAAGGACGTCGTCTGCCAGTTCATCGCCGCGAG
>CAJYIG010000091.1 GCA_913774725.1 uncultured Curtobacterium sp.
GTCGTTCCGCGACGACCCCCTGCGGATGATGCGTGCGGCGCGGTTCACCTCGCAGCTCGGGTTCACCGTGTCGGACGACGTCCGCGACGCGATGGCCGCGCTCGCCGACTCGATCGCGATCGTCTCCGCCGAGCGGGTGCGCGAGGAACTCGTCGAGCTGCTGAACACCGCCGACCCGGTCCCCGGGCTCCGGCTGCTCGTGGACACCGGGCTCGCCGAGCGCTTCCTGCCAGAGCTGCCCGCGATGAAGCTCGAGATCGACGAGCACCACCACCACAAGGACGTGTACGAGCACTCGCTGACGGTGCTGTCCCAGGCGATCGGGTACGAGGCCGAGCGGCACCCGGGCGAGGCCCCGGACACGGTGCTCCGGCTCGCGGCGCTCCTGCACGACATCGGCAAGCCGGCGACCCGGAAGCTCGAGCCCGGCGGCGCCGTGAGCTTCCACCACCACGACCTGGTCGGCGCGAAGCTGGCGAAGAAGCGGCTGCGGGCGCTCCGCTTCGACAACGACACCATCGCCGCGGTCGCCCGTCTCATCGAGCTGCACCTGCGGTTCTTCGGCTACACCGAGGGTGCCTGGACCGACTCGGCCGTCCGCCGCTACGTCCGCGACGCCGGACCGCTGCTCGAGCGCCTGCACGAGCTCACCCGCTCGGACGTCACGACGCGGAACCGTCGCAAGGCCGACCGCCTCGGCTTCGCCTACGACGACCTCGAGGACCGCATCACGGCCCTCGCCGAGCAGGAGGAGCTGGAGGCGATCCGTCCGGACCTGACGGGCGACGACATCATGCGCATCCTCGACATCCCGCCGGGGCGTGCCGTGGGCGAGGCCTACCGGCACCTGCTCGAGGTCCGCATGGACGAGGGGCCCCTCGGTGCCGACGAGGCCGAGCAGCGCCTGCGCTCCTGGTGGGCCGAGCGCGACGCGACCGCCTGAGCCGCCCCGGAACCTGGTTCCGGACACGGAACCGGGAGGAACCACGATGCTCTGTCCGGAACCTGGTTCCGCGGACTGGTCCCGACGCGACCGCCTGCCGTGCCGGAGCCGCTGTCCACAGCCGGTGGCGCGCCTCCAGGCCGTGGGCTAAGCTGTTCGGGTTGTCCTCGCGCATCTGCGCGGCCGGACACATGCATCAACCCTCCTGCTCCGGGAACCGCCCGGAGCCGCCGAGACCAAAGGAGGTGGGTTCCGCATGCACCAGTACGAACTGATGGCGATCCTCGACCCCGAGATCGACGAGCGCACCGTCGCTCCCAGCCTGGACAAGTTCCTCGCGGTCATCCGCAACGACGGTGGCACCGTCGACAACGTGGACGTCTGGGGCCGTCGTCGCCTGGCCTACGAGATCGCGAAGAAGTCCGAGGGCATCTACGCCGTCGTCGACTTCACCTCGACCCCCGAGGCCGCCAAGGAGCTCGACCGTCAGCTCGGTCTCTCCGAGGCCGTGCTCCGCACGAAGGTCCTCCGCGCCGAAGAGGCGATCGCCCAGGTCGCCGCGCAGAAGCAGCGCGACGAGGCCCGTGCGGCCCGCAAGGCCGCCAACGCGACCGCGAGCGCCGAGTAGGTCATGGCCGGCGAAACCGTCATCACGGTGGTGGGCAACCTCACCGCGGACCCCGAGCTGCGCTACACGCAGAACGGGCTCGCGGTGGCGAACTTCACCATCGCATCCACCCCTCGCACGTTCGACCGTCAGGCGAACGAGTGGAAGGACGGCGACGCGCTGTTCCTCCGCGCGAGCGTGTGGCGCGAGTTCGCCGAGCACGTGGCGGGCTCGCTGACGAAGGGCTCGCGCGTCATCGCGCAGGGTCGTCTGCGTCAGCGCTCCTACCAGGACCGTGAGGGCCAGCAGCGCACGAGCATCGAGCTCGAGGTCGACGAGATCGGCCCGTCGCTCCGCTACGCGACCGCGCAGGTCACCCGTGCTGCGGGTGGCTCCGGCGGCGGTCGTGGCCAGGTCGGGGGCGGCAACGCTTCCGGTGGTGGCCAGGGCGGCAACGGTGGCGGCTGGAACAACAACGGCGGTCAGTCGGACGCACCGTGGTCGCCCCAGGGCGGCCAGCAGGGCGGCAACGCACAGTCGAACGACGTGTGGAGCCAGCCCGGCGGTTCGTACGACGACGAGACCCCGTTCTGATCCTCAGCGGTCTGACGGACACACAACTTCTTCTTCTCTAAGGAATCACAATGGCTGGAAAGAGCACCGGCGACCGCCGGAAGCCTCGCGGCAAGGGCGGCAAGAACGCCGCTCCCGCGAAGTCGATCAAGGTCGGCGTCATCGACTACAAGGACGTCGCGACCCTTCGCAAGTTCATCTCGGAGCGTGGCAAGATCCGCGCCCGTCGCATCACCGGCGTCTCCGTCCAGGAGCAGCGCCTCATCGCCCGTGCCGTGAAGAACGCCCGTGAGATGGCGCTCCTCCCCTACGCCGGCTCCGGCCGCTGATCGGAGGACTTCCCATGTCGAAGCTCATCCTCACCCACGAGGTCTCCGGCCTCGGTTCCGCCGGTGACGTCGTCGACGTCAAGAACGGCTACGCCCGCAACTACCTCATCCCCCAGGGCTTCGCCGTCGCGTGGTCCAAGGGCGGCGAGAAGCAGGTCGAGTCGATCCGTGCGGCCCGTGCCGCTCGCGAGCTCGCCACCATCGAAGAGGCCCAGGACCTCAAGATGAAGCTCGAGAACGCGACCATCAAGCTGACCGTCAAGGCCGGCAAGGACGGCCGCCTGTTCGGCTCGGTCCGCCCGGCGGACGTCGCCGACGCGGTCCAGGCGCAGGGCGTCGGTTCGCTGGACAAGCGCAAGGTCGAGGTCCCCGCGACCATCAAGACCGTCGGTGACCACGAGGCCACCGTGCGTCTGCGCGAGGACATCACCGCGGTGATCTCGCTCCAGGTCGTCGCCGCCAAGTAAGCAGCGTCACCACCGTCGAAGGGCGGGTCTCCTCCGGGAGGCCCGCCCTTCGTCGTGCGCGCCGATCGCGTCCCGCAGGGGGCCGCGACACACGTCGGTGCGGGTGTGCGACGGACGTTCACATCCGTCGCGACGGCGCGAACTCCCGGTGAACAACGCCCGAACACCCCCGTCCGGGGGGCAACGGGTCGGTACGGTCGTCCCGGCTTCCGGTACCGGAGGCGTACCACCTCGACACCAGGAGCACGACATGCCCAACTTGAACGTCACCTACGGCGAGATGCAGGACGCCGCGACCCGACTCGTGAACGGTGAGCAGGACATCACCTCGAAGCTGCGGGAGCTGAAGGCGCTCGTGGACTCGCTGATCAGCGGCGGCTACGTGACGGACCAGT
>CAJYIG010000092.1 GCA_913774725.1 uncultured Curtobacterium sp.
AGGCCTGCCGGTGGGAGCACGTCATGAGCGAGCAGGTCGAGCGTCGCCTGGTCGAACTGCTCGGCCACCCGACCGAGTCGCCGTACGGCAACCCCATTCCGGGTCTCGACCAGCTCGGGGACACCGCCAGCTCGACGTTCGACGACGGCGTGGTGGGGCTCGTGCGCAAGCTCACCGACGCGGGTGGTCCGATCTCGGGTACCGTCCGCCGTCTGGCCGAGCCGGCGCAGGTCGATCCCGAGCTCCTCCAGCAGCTGAAGGCGGCCGGCGTCCTGCCGGGAGCGCGCGGCGAGTACCGCTTCAACGAGGGGTACGTCCTGGTGCAGATGGACGGTGTCGACGAGGGTCTCGAACTCCCCGTCGAGGTGGCCTCGCACATCTTCCTCGTCGCCGAGGCGTGACGCGTCGGCCCGAGCGCCGAGGCTGAGCCTTCGCCGGGCATCGGGGACGGGCGGGGTCCGAAGCGTGACTTGTTCGTTATCTTCGGGTAGCCTCTGAGGGTCCACAGGCGAGAAGCCCGCCGTCGGACCCCTCGCGGTTTGCCTCATCGGCTCGTCGTCCGCAGAGGGTGAAGCCCGCACATCGTGCCCCCAAGATCGAGTGCTGACGAGCCAGCGTCATGGACGCAGAGGCGCCGGAGGAACTTTGGCTGAACACAACGATCCCGCTGCGGACCTACCCGAGGACCCCGCAACGGGCCCCACGCGAAAGAGCGCGCGCGCAGACGTCGCCCGCTCGACCCGCCGCCCCGTGACCCCGCGCATCGCCGCGACCGCGCCGACGACGCGCCCCGCCCCGACCGGCAGTGGCTCTTCGCCGCGCCGCGTCGGCAAGCCGCTGCGCAGCGCTGTGATCCTCTCGATGGTCGCGGGCCTGGTGGCGACGGTCGCGATCCCCGCGTACGCGGCCACCGTGCCCACGACCGAGAAGGTCACGCTGCAGCAGATGTCGGCTCCCGACAACCAGTCGCTCGTCGTCGCGTCCGACGCGACGGCCGAGAGCCTCGACCGCAGCAGCTACTCCGCCACCACCGCGGAGGAGATCCAGAAGAAGAAGGATCAGGAAGCCGCTGCGGCCGCCGCCGCCGAGCGCGCTCGACAGCTGGCATCCGCCGCCGGCGCGTCGGTGTCGAACGTCGACCTGAACATGACCGCCCCGGGCTCGGGGGAGGTGCGCTGGCCGCTGACCAGCTACATCCTCGGCCGTGGCCTGTGGGACTCGGGATACCACCAGGGCGTCGACCTGCTCGCCCCCGGTGGCCAGCCGATCTTCGCCGCCGCGGCGGGCGTCGTGAGCGTGTCGTCGGAGAGCTACGGCGGCTACGGCGTCGGCATCGTCATCGAGCACGTGATCAACGGCCAGAAGGTGTCGACGACGTACGGTCACATGACCTACGGCAGCCGCCAGGTGCAGGCGGGCGACACCGTCGCCGCCGGACAGCTGATCGGCCTCGTCGGCTCCACGGGCAGCTCGACCGCGAATCACCTGCACTTCGAGGTGCACATCAACGGTTCGGTGGTCGACCCCTACGCGTGGCTGCAGCAGAACGCGGGCTGACCTTCCCCTCGTGACGGCGGCGTGCCGGAGACGATCGTTCTCCGACACGCCGCTTTCCGTTTCCCCGCGCAGCCGACCCCGGGCGTGTCGTGGTGGGTTAGCCTGTCAGCGACGTCGGAAGAACCGGAGGGAACGCCGATGAACACCAGTCCGCGCATCCGCACCATGGATGCGCTCGGGCTGCTCGTTCTTCGGCATCGTGTGTTCGGATGCCGCGGTTTCGCCGCGATCACCCAGGCGCTGTCTGTCTAGACAGCGCCTTTTTTCATACCCCTGCGTCTCTGCCGTCGTCGCGAGTCGAACATCCGAGAAGCCGTCTCGGCCATTCGAGAGGAAGCGGAAATGCGCACACTGGTTCTCAACGCGGGCTACGAGCCCCTCGCCGTCGTGTCGTTCAAGCGGGCCCTCGTGCTCGTCATGAACGACAAAGCCACGGTCGTCGAACGCATCGAGGAAGACCCCGTCTGGGCGGCGGCCGGAACCTACGACCGCCCGGCGGTGATCATCCTCACGCGCTACGTGCGGGTGCCCGGGGCCCGGCAGGTGCCGGTGACGCGTCGCGGGGTCCTGCGTCGCGACGCCCACCGGTGCGCGTACTGCGGCAAGGCCGCCTCGACGATCGACCACGTCCTCCCGCGCTCCCGCGGGGGCAAGGACACGTGGGAGAACCTCGTGGCGTGCTGCCTGACGTGCAACAACGTCAAGGGCGACCGCACACCCCAGGAGATGCGCTGGGAGCTGCGGCTGGTGCCCGCTCCTCCGCGCGGCTCCTCGTGGACCGTCCGGGGGGTCGACAAGAGTGACCCGCGCTGGGAGCCGTATCTGGCGCTCGCCGCCTGAGCCGACGGGTCGGATGCCGTCCGGCCGGGGTCCTGCCCGGCCGGTGATTCGACGTGCCCGCGACACGGGGGCGCGGCGGTGGCCTGGTCTCGCGAGCGGTAGCGGTGTACGCTAGGCGAATGCTTGTTCGCTCAACGAACGTCGACGCATGATCGACAAGACCGTCCCCGACGTCGCGGCCGCCGTCTCCGGCATCCGCGACGGTGCGACCGTGATGATCGGCGGCTTCGGTCGAGCCGGTCAACCGGTCGAGCTCATCGACGCGCTCATCGCCCACGGGGCATCGGGGCTCACCGTCGTCAACAACAACGCCGGAAACGGCGACACCGGTCTCGCCGCCCTCCTCGCGGCCGGTCAGGTGCGCAAGATGATCTGCTCGTTCCCTCGGCAGAGCGACTCATGGGTGTTCGACCGGCTCTACCGCGCCGGCGAGGTCGAGCTCGAGCTCGTGCCCCAGGGCAACCTCGCCGAGCGCATCCGCGCCGCCGGGGCGGGTATCGGCGCCTTCTTCACCCCCACCGGCTTCGGCACGCAGCTGGCCGAGGGCAAGGAGACGCGCCGCATCGACGGGCGCGACTACGTGCTCGAGTACCCGATCCGTGCCGACGTGGCTCTCATCAGCGCGCGCGCCGCCGACCGCTGGGGCAACCTCGTCTATCGCGAGACGGCCCGCAACTTCGGACCCATCATGGCCGCCGCCGCGACCACCACCGTCGTGCAGGTAGACGAGATCGTGCCGCTGGGTTCCCTCGACCCCGAGGGCGTCATCACCCCGGGTCTGTACGTCGACCGTGTCGTCGCCGTCGGCGAGCGTCGCTGGCTCCGCGACGGCGCCTTCGTCGGCGGAGTCGACATCGAGGGCCGACCCCTGGAGTCCGAGGAGGGCACCGCATGACCACCCGCATCTCGCGCTCCGAGCTCGCCGCGCGCGTGGCATCCGACATCCCCGAGGGCGCCGTGGTCAACCTCGGCATCGGCGCGCCCACCCTCGTCGCCGACTACCTGCCCGAGGGGCTCGAGATCGTGCTGCACACCGAGAACGGCATGCTCGGCATGGGTCCCGCCCCCGAGCGCGGCCGGATCGACCCCGACCTCATCAACGCCGGGAAGCAGCCCGTCACCGCGCTCGCCGGGGCGGCGTACTTCCACCACGCGGACTCCTTCGCGATGATGCGCGGCGGACACCTCGACGTCTGCGTGCTGGGGGCGTTCCAGGTGTCGGCCGGCGGCGACCTCGCGAACTGGTCGACCGGCGAGCCCGGGGCGATCCCCGCGGTCGGCGGGGCGATGGACCTCGCGATCGGCGCGAAGGACGTCTACGTCATGACCGACCTGCTCACCAAGGGCGGCGAGCCCAAGCTGGTCGCATCCTGCAGCTACCCGCTGACGGGCGTCGGGTGCGTCTCGCGCGTCTACACCGACCACGGCGTCTTCGACGTCACCGCCGACGGCTTCCGCGTGCGGGAGCTGTTCGGCGACAACACGCACGCCGAGATCGAGCAGCTCCTCGGCCTGGAACTGGAGTCCTGACCCATGCCCGCTTCCTTCGTCTACGACGCCGTCCGCACGCC
>CAJYIG010000093.1 GCA_913774725.1 uncultured Curtobacterium sp.
CCCTGATGTGGGACTGCGGCACGACCCGCACCACGGTCGTCGAGCACGGCGTCGTCGACCCCGGCCCGCTGTACACCGGCGAGCTCGAACGCTTCGGCGTCGTCATCAACGAGCCGGTCCGTCGCGGCCGCGTGGTGGGCACCGACCTGCTCCCCCGCTTCGCCGACGTCGCGCCCGTCGACCTCTGGGGCATGGGGACCGAGCGTCTGCCCGAGCTCGGGTTCGGCGACCGCGTCGTCGCCCTCGGGGACGTCCCCGCCGACCCGATGCACGCCGCGCTCGCGCAGCGACGAGCCTACGTGCACCCGAACCGCTGGACCTCGCTCGGCCTGTCGCTCATCGAGTCGATGCACATGGCGATGCCGGTCCTCGTGCTCGCGACGACCGACGCACCCCGGACGGTGCCCGCCGAGGCCGGCGCGATCGCGACCGACGTCGACGAGCTGGTCCGTGCCTCCAGGACGCTCCTGGAGGACCCCGAGGAGGCCCGCCGCCGCGGTGCCGTCGCGCGTGAGGCCGCGCTCGCGCGGCACGGGCTCGGCCGGTACCTGGCGGACTGGGACGACCTCCTCGACGACGCCGTCGCGCGGGGTGCGCGGCGGGGACGCGCGGCGGACGCCGCGCTGGAAGGGAGCCTCCGATGAAGATCGCGATGGTGTCCGAGCACGCGAGTCCGCTCGCGGTGCTCGGCGGAGTCGACGCCGGTGGACAGAACGTCCACGTCGCCGAGCTCTCCGGAGCCCTGGCGGACCGCGGCCACCAGGTCACCGTGTACACGCGGCGCGACGACGCCGACCAGCCCGTCCGGGTGCTGCTGCGCCCCGGGGTCGAGGTCGTGCACGTGGACGCCGGTCCCGCGCGGCACGTGCCGAAGGACGACCTGTTCCCGTTCATGGACACGTTCGCCTCGGTGCTCGCGGCGGAGTGGTTCGTCGACCGTCCCGACGTGGTGCACGGGCACTTCTGGATGTCCGGGCACGCCGCGCTCGAGGCCGTCAAGCAGGTGCACGCCCGCACGGGCGGCGTCCGCATCCCGGTCGTGCAGACCTTCCACGCGCTGGGCGTCGTGAAGCGCCGCCACCAGGGCACCGCCGACACGAGCCCCGCCGAACGCGAGTGGATCGAACCCGCGGTGGGCCGGAGCGTCGACCAGGTCGTCGCGACGTGCTCCGACGAGGCGTTCGAGCTCAAGGCGCTCGGCGTCCCGCTGCACGCCATCTCGGTCGTGCCCTGCGGGGTGGACACCGACCTGTTCCGCCCGGACGGCCCGGTCGAGGAACGCGGCCGCCCCTTCCGCGTCCTGACCGCGTCCCGACTGGTGCGCCGGAAGGGCGTCGGCACGACCATCGCGGCACTCGCGAGGCTGCTCGACGAGGGTCGCGAGGCCGAGCTCGTCGTCGTCGGCGGTGCCGGCACCGCCGGGGCGGACCTCGCCGACGACCCGGAGTACCAGCGCCTCGACGCCCTGGCCCGGTCGCTCGGGGTCCGCGAGCACGTGACCTTCCGCGGTCAGCTCGGGCAGCACGACATGCCCGCCGTGTACCGCAGCGCCGACGTCGTCGTGTGCGCGCCCTGGTACGAGCCCTTCGGCATCGTGCCGCTCGAGGCCATGGCCTGCGGTCGTCCGGTCGTCGCGTCGAGCGTCGGTGGCCTGATCGACACCGTCGTGGAGGACGCCACCGGCCTGCACGTCCCGCCCCGTGACGAGGACGCCGTGGCCGCCGCCGTCGGTGCGATCCTCGACGACCCCGAGCGCCGCGAGGCCTACGGACGCGCCGGACGCGAGCGCGCCGAGGCCCGGTACACCTGGCACAAGGTCGCCGCCGAGAGCGAGCGCGTCTACGAGCGCCTCGTCGCCGGTGCCGCGAACGCACTCGCCGCCCCCGCGGCTGCGGCCACCGGGACCGACACGGCACCCGTGTCGAACGATCCGGTCACCATCACCCCCGCCACCACCATCCCGGGCGCCCGTCCCGGACGCGCCGGACGGACCGCCCGCCCGACGCCCGCGGCGCTGCCGCACCAGACGGAGAGGACCGCACGATGACCATCGAGCAGCAGACCGGCACCCGCGAGCCGGAGACCGGGAGCGCCAGCGTCCGGACCGTCGTCGACCACATCGCCGCCTCGGTCCCCGTGATCGCGTCGCTCGTCGACCACAAGGACCACATCGCCGCCTGGGCGGACGACATCGCCGCGCGCCTCGTCGCCGGCCGCCGTCTGCTCGCCGCGGGCAACGGCGGGTCGGCAGCGGAGGCGCAGCACCTGACCTCCGAGCTGACCGGCCGCTTCGACGGGGACCGCCCGGCGTACTCGGCGATCTCCCTGCACGCCGAGAGCTCCGCCGTCACCGCGATCGGCAACGACTACGGCTACGACCAGGTCTTCGCCCGCCAGGTCACGGCGCACGCGCGCGCCGGGGACGTCGTGGTGCTGCTGAGCACGAGCGGCAAGAGCCCGAACCTGCTCCGCGCCGCCGAGGCCGCGCGGGCCGTCGGCGCCCGCTCGATCGCGATGACCGGCCCCGGCCCGAACCCGCTCGCCGACGCGGTCGACGACGCGATCCGCATCGAGGGGCCGTCGGCCAACGTGCAGGAGGCGCA
>CAJYIG010000094.1 GCA_913774725.1 uncultured Curtobacterium sp.
TTCCAGGGCATGAACGCGACGAGCGCGTTGCGGCCGAGAGCGAGCTCACCGAACTCGGTCGACGGACCGTCGGCCAGAACGTCGCCGACGTTCACCACGTCGCCCACGCGCACGTCGAAGGCCGACCGCAGGTGCGTCCCGTGTCGACGCATCGCGTACCCGACGCGACCGTCCGACTTCCGGATCGCCGCGTGCGCCCACCAGTACGGCAGGCCCGTCGCCACCCGCGCGCCGATGGTCGGCAGGAGCTTCCCGGCGTCGAGCGACAGGAAGGCCACGCCTCGTCGCCCCTGGTCGTCGCGCGTGTAGACCCGCACGTTCACCTCGACGAAGTCGCCGACGCGGCCGGCCCGGCCGAGGCGGCCGAGCGGCGGGAAGCGCGTGTCCGTGAACCGGAAGCCGATGAGACCCACCCAGGTGGTCGTCCCGTCGTCCGTCCCGTCGGGCGCCATCGTGTCCGGGGACGCCCCCGCGGGCAGCAGCGGCGCCACCGCCGACACGTCGACGCGCCAGTGCACGAACACCACGTCGAGCCAGTCCTGCGCGATCCAGGGCGTGCCGCGGAGTGGCGGTGCCTCCGGCGAGACGGCCGGGAGGCCCGCCCCACCTCCGTCACGCGTTCCGGCGGTCACGAGACGGTCCCGTCCGTGGCTCGGCCAGCGTCCGGCACGTCGTCCCACCCTTGCTGCGGGGTGTCGCAGGTCCCGCGGAACACGTACTGCGACGGGCGCTTCCGCTCGCTCGACGTCCAGTCGATCGCGGGCCGTCGACGCTCCGGCGGAAGGTACCCGATCCGGTACACGGCCATCAGCTCGAGCTCCGGCGGGACCCGGAGCAGCCCCTCGATCGCCTCCCACGCGCCGGGGGTCTCCATCGGGAAGGACACGAACTGGATCCCGAGACCGAGCTCCGTCGTCGCGAGCCACACGTTCTCCATCGCGGCCCCCATGCTGAACACCGAGTAGAAGCCCGAGAGCTCCTCCTTCCGGTACTCGTGCCGGTCGAGCATCACGCCGAGCAGCAGCGGCGAGCCGGCGACGAGCTTCCGGTTCTCCTCGCCGAGGGTCTGCGGCACGCGCAGCGCGTTCATCATGAGCTGCCCGCGCTTCGTGAACACCTGCTTCGTGAAGGGACGCAGGGGTCGGGGCAGCTTGTCGAACAGCATCCCGTCGCGCCGCTCGTCCATCTCGGCCTGCGAGAACCGGAAGTACGGCTTGTAGCGCTCGAAGAACGTGCCCGCCGCCATCGTCCGGGTCATCGAGCTGCCGCTGATCTCGGCGATGCGGTCGATCGTCGGACGTTCCTCGACCAGGACGAACCGCCAGGGCTGACTGTTCAGCTGCGAGGGTGCCCGTCCTGCGAGCTCCATCAGCAAACGCTGGTGCTCCTCGGACACCGGGTCGGGCAGGAACGCCCCGTTGGTCGTGCGTCGGCGTCGGATCGCCTCGAAGAGCTCCACTCACGTCCCTCGTGTCTCGTCGTCGTGGTCAGCGCCGCGCCAGCAGCGCCCCGAGGTAGGACGGTGCAGCGGCGACCGCGACTCTCCAGTGTGCTCGCGAGCGGGGGTTCGTGCGCGGGGCGACGGCGAGCGGGACGAGTGCCGGCAGCAGGAAGAGCGCCGAGCGGTCGCGGGTCCACACCGGGGTGGTCGCAGCGACGCCGGTCAGGGTCGCGGTGACGACGAAGAGTCCGTGGTGCACGACGCGCAGCTTCTTCGTGCGGATGAGCCGGACCGCGACGGCGGTGCCCCAGAGGCAGTTGGCCAGGTACGCCACCGAGGCGGCGGTGACCAGGGTGCGGGCCGCCGGCGGTCGTCCGGGAGGCGCGCCGTGCCTCCTGGCTGTCAGCTCACGTCCCACGGACGCGACCCTACGCGCCGGGGCTAGGCGGACTCGCGGGAGACCAGCTTCGACAGGACGATCGCGCTGCGGGTGTGGTCGACCTGCGGAGCCAGGCGCACCCGGTCGAGGGCCAGCTCGAGGGCCGGCAGGTCCCGCGAGCGCATGTGCACCACGGCGTCGGCGCTGCCGGTGACCGTGCCGGCGTCGACGACCTCGGGCACGGTGTCGAGCAGCGTGCGGAGCTCGTCGGGGGAGACGGTGCCGCGGCAGTACAGCTCGACCCAGGCCTCGGTGCCACGGTCCTCGACAGCGGGGTCGACCTTGATCGTGAAGCCCTGGATCACACCGTCCGCGACGAGCCGGTCGACACGACGCTTCACTGCAGACGCCGAGAGTCCGACCACCGACCCGATGTCGCCGTAGCCGGCGCGGGCGTTCTCCCGGAGCTGGTCCAGGATGCGGTGGTCGAGCGTGTCCATGTTCGTCAATCGTACGCGGGGTTCTTGCGAGCCAGGTGGGTCCGACGCAGGAATCGTGCGTCACCCGAACGGGTGCCACGCGCTCGCGAACGGGGTACTGCACCGACCGGACCGTTCGTGTCAGACTGCTGCTGGCGTCGACCTGGTCCGCTGCGGTGAGTGAGCCTGCATCTCACCGGAGTGCTTCACCCGTGGTGGTTCCTGGCAGGCTCGGGCCCTGGTCCCAGGAGGACTGATGTCGAACACCGCAACCGAGCCGCAGGCCGCACCGGCACGTGTCGCCACGAAGCGCACGATCCTGATGTGCAAGCCGACGCACTACACGGTCAGCTACCGGATCAACCCGTGGATGCACCCCGAGGAGCCGACCGACACGTCGAAGGCCGTCGAGCAGTGGCAGTCCCTCGTCGACGTCTACGAGGAGCTCGGCTTCGACATCTCGTACATCGAGCCGATCGAGGGCCTGCCGGACATGGTCTACGCGGCCAACGGTGGCTTCGTGCTCGACGGCGTCGCGTACGGCGCGAAGTTCCAGTACCCCGAGCGCCAGCCCGAGGGCCCCGCGTACATGGACTGGTTCCGCAGCGCGGGCCTGACCGTGGCCGAGCCGCGCGAGACGAACGAGGGTGAGGGCGACTTCCTGCTCGTCGGGAACACGATCTTCGCGGGCACGGGCTTCCGTTCCGACAGCACCTCGCACGAGGAGCTCGCCGAGCTCTAC
>CAJYIG010000095.1 GCA_913774725.1 uncultured Curtobacterium sp.
ATGGTCGACGTCTCGCTCCGACGCGTCTCGTCGCCCACGAGCTGATCGCCGGACGATGACCGCCGCACGCCCCGCACCGCCCGCCGCGATGCGGGGCGTGCTCGTCGCGCCCGGCCGCCTGCAGGGCGTCGACGTCGCGCGGGCGCTCGCGCTCCTCGGGATGATGGCCGCCCACATCGGCGGCATCGCGGACGAGGTCGACTGGAGCGATCCCGCCACGTGGTCCGCCGTGGCGCACGGGCGGCCGTCGACCCTGTTCGCGGTGCTGGCGGGCGTCTCGATCGGCCTGACGAGCGGCCGGACGGACCCGCCCGGGCCGCCGGCGATCGGACGGATCCGGGCACGGCTGGCGATCCGCGCGGTGGCGGTGGTCGCCGTCGGGCTCCTGCTGATGGCCCTCGGTACGCCGGTCTACGTGATCCTGCCCACGTACGGCGCGCTGTTCCTGCTCGTCCTCCCGGCGCTCCGGTGGCGGCCGGTCGGGTTGCTCGTCGCCGCCGCGGTGTGCGCGCTGTCGTCGCCGGTCGTCGCGCTCGCGGTCGTCCCGCTCTACGCGGGGGCCGGGATGTGGGAGGTCCAGCTCGGACTCGTCTACCCGGTGGTCACGTTCCTGGCGTACGTCCTGGTCGGGCTCGCGGTCGCCAGGGTCGGTCTGGGCCCACGCCGCCGGTACCCGGACGACGCGCCAGCGGCGTCCGGGCCGTGTCGGTGGGGAGAGGCGCGCAGTACGCAGGTCGCGCTCCTCGTGTCCGGTGCACTGGTCGCCGTCGTCGCGTACGTGCTCGGGAACGTCCTGGCGCCGGTCCCGCCCGGCGCGGTGTTCGAGGCGTTCCCCGGGGTGCCGTGGGCGCCGGACGGCAGCGGGGGAGCGTCGGCCCTGGCACAGCTGCTGCTGTCCCCGCGCGACCACTCCTCGTCGGTCGTCGACGTCGTCGGGACCGCCGGGGTCGCGGTGGCCGTGATCGCCCTGTGCACGCTGGTGTTCGACGGGCGCGGCCGGATCGCGGCGCGGATCGCGTTCCCGCTCGCCGCGGTCGGGTCGATGCCGCTCACGGTCTACGCCGGGCACCTGGTCGTGATCGCGTTGCTGCCGACGTACCCGGAGTCGGGAACCGCGTGGGCGTGGTTCGCGTCCGGGTCGGGGGTCTTCGCGATGCTGTGGCGTGCGTTCCTGGGCAGCGGTCCGCTCGAGCGCCTGATCGCCCGCCTCACCCGACTGGTGCCGACCGCGCCCTGACCGAGCGCCAAGGGCGACCGGCGAGGCGGGCGTGCGCCGCGCCTCCCGGCCGGGGACCTACTGCAGGGCGGCGGTGAGCCGCGCGACGTTGTCGAGGACCTGCGATCGACGCGGGCGCTCGAGCCACGCGTCCAGCGTGAGCTCGAACGACGCGTCCTTGTACGCGTCCTGCACCCCGCGCAGCGCGTCGACGAAGCGGCGGCCGCGCACCATCACGGAGACCTCGAGGTTCAGGCTGAAGGACCGCATGTCCATGTTGCTCGACCCGATGACCGACACGTCGTCGTCGATGGTGAAGTGCTTCGCGTGCAGGATCGTGGGGGCGCGGTAGAGCCAGATCCGCACGCCGGCGCGGAGGAGCTCCTCGTAGTACGAGCGCTGCGCGTGCCAGGTCATCGCGTGGTCGCCGATCTCGCCGACGAAGAGCTCGACCGCGACCCCGCGCTGGGCGGTGGTCGTGATCGCGTAGAGCATCGAGTCGTCGGGGACGAAGTAGGGCGAGGTGATCGAGACCTTCTCCTGCGCGGAGTACAGCAGCGCGTTGAAGAGGCGCAGGTTGTTCTCGCCGTCGAACCCGGGCCCGGACGGCACGACCTGGCAGTCGAGCGCGTCAGCGCGGTCGGCCCGCTGCACGGGGTCGCTCTCGCGGAGCAGGAGCTCGTCGGTCTCGCTGTACCAGTCGGTCACGAACAGGGCGTTGAGCCCTGCGACGACCGGCCCCTCGAAGCGGGCGAACAGGTCCTTGTAGACCATGCCCTTCTCGATGTGCGACTTCAGGTCGTACGACGGGTCGATCAGGTTCTGGGACCCGGTGAACGCGACCGAGCCGTCGATCACCATGATCTTCCGGTGGTTGCGCAGGTCGGGGCGCTGGAACTTCCCCTGCAGCGGCTGCAACGGGAGCATGAGGTGCCACTCGATGTTCGCCCGGTCGAGGAACGCGAGCGTGTCCTTGTAGCCCGGGTACCCGCGGCTCGCCCAGTGGTCGAGCAGGAACCGGACCGTGACGCCGCGGGCCTGCGCCCGGGCGAGGGCCTCGAAGTACGGCCGCGTCGTGTCGTCGAGCGTCGCGATGTAGAACTCGACGTGCACGAAGCGCCGCGACTGGTCGATCGCGCGGGTCATCTCCTGCACCGACTCGTACGAGTCGGGGTAGAGCTCGACGGAGTTGCCGCCGACGAGCGGCATCGCGCCGAGCTCGCGGTTCAGCTTCGTCACGCTCTCGAGCCACGGCGGCCAGGGGTGGTCGCGGCGCACGCGCTCGATGCCCTCGGTCTGCTCGAGGATGTACGCGTTGATCTCGGTCTGCTTCTCGCGCCGCGCCTTCGGCAGCTTCGTGGAACCGATGATCAGGAAGACGATGAACCCGATGTACGGGATCAGGAAGATCGCGAGCAGCCAGGCCGTCGCGGTCTGCGGCTTCCGGTTGTAGGGGACGTAGATGATCGAGAAGACGCGGATCGCCAGGTCCAGGAGGACCAGGAGAACGGTGACCGCGACGCCGAGCCAGTGCTCCACGGGGTGCGGCGCTAGCGGAAGTTGATGAACTGCAGCGGCACGTCGAACTCTTCACCCTTGAGGAGCTGGATCGTGTTCTGGAGGTCGTCGCGGCTCTTCGAGGAGACGCGGAGCTCGTCACCCTGGATCTGGCTCTTCACGCTCTTCGGGGCGTTCGCACGGAGGAACGCACCGATCTTCTTCGCCACGTCCTGCTCGATGCCGGTCTTGAACTTCACCTCGATGCGGTACTCCTTCCCGGAGGGGTAGGGGTCGCCGGCGTCCAGGCTCTTCAGCGAGATGTTCCGCTTGATCGCCTTGCTCTGCAGCACGTCGAGGACGGCCTTCGCGCGCTCCTCGGAGTTCGCCTTGATGAGGACGTCCTCGCCGCTGAACGCGATCGACGCGTCGGCGCCCTTGAAGTCGTACCGCTGCTCGATCTCCTTGGCGGCCTGGTTGAGGGCGTTCTCCGCCTCCATCTTGTCGACCTTGCTGACCACGTCGAAGGAACTGTCTGCCATGCCGGACAGCCTAACGGCGCGGCGCGGTCCCGGTTCGGTGGTCACGAGCACCCTCCAGAGTCCGGTATGCTCTTCACCGCGCCTTCGGTTGGTGACCACACCGGCCGGGTGCGCACACGGCAAGTTACCCAAGCGGCCAAAGGGATCTGACTGTAAATCAGCCGGCGTAGCCTTCGGGGGTTCGAATCCCTCACTTGCCACAGCAGACAGCCCCGTCCGGATCGGACGGGGCTGTTGCCGTTCCCGGGGACTGTCGCCGTTCCCGGGGGCTGTCGCCGTTCCCGGGCACTGTCGCCGTTCCCGGGCAGGTGCTGGTGCCGTCGCCATTCCCGGGCTGGCGGCCTTCCTGGTCGCGATCCGGCAGGCTGGGGGGCATGCCCGACACGCTCACCCCAGCCCAGTTCGCCGACCTCGCCGAGTCGATCGCCCGAGAGGCAGCCGCCCTCGCCGCGCGCCGACGCGCGGAGGGTGTCGAGGTCGCCGACCGGAAGTCGAGCATCGTCGACGTCGTGACGGCGGCCGACCGCGAGGTCGAGGCGCTCGTCCGTGCGCGGATCGCCAAGGCCCGTCCCGACGACGGCTTCCTCGGTGAGGAGTCCGGTTCGGGCACCGGCTCGTCGGGCATCACGTGGGTGGTCGACCCCATCGACGGCACGGTCAACTACCTGTACGGCAGCGAGCAGTACGGGGTGAGCATCGGCGTCGTCCGGGGGAGTGCGGATCCGACGCAGTGGGAGGCGCTCGCGGGCGTCGTCGTGGCGCCGGCGACGGGCACGGTGCACCGCGCGGTGGCCGGCGAGGGCGCGACACGCGACGGGGTCCCGCTCCGGGTGTCCACGCCCGCGTCGCTCGCCGAAGCGCTCGTCGCGACCGGCTTCGGCTACACCGCGGACCGCCGTCGAGAGCAGGTCGCGGTGCTCGCCGGGCTGATCGGCGAGGTCCGGGACGTCCGGCGTGCCGGGGCCGCGTCGCTCGACTGCTGTGCGGTCGGCGCCGGCACCGTGGACGCCTACTACGAGCGCGGGATCAACCCGTGGGACATGGCTGCGGGGTCGCTCGTCGCGGCCGAGGCGGGCGCCGACGTCCGCATCTGGGAGGCCGGCGGCACGCGGTCCTTCCTGTTCGCCGCGCCCGCGGTCGCGGACGAGCTCGAGGCCCTCGTGCGCGGGCTCGAGTCCGCAGTGCTCGGGGTCTGACCGCCGGGCAGGGCTCGGTCCCGGGTCCTGCACGGTCGTGCACGCGACTGGCGGCGCGGGACAGCCCCTGCTAGCGTGCTGCAGTCCCGTTACCTGCTCGTTACCAACGAGCGCCTCGTGCCTCGATCAGGATCAGCCCCGAACACATGCCCCACGCCTCCCAGCCGACCGCGACGACGCCGACCCGCCCCGAGACCACGACCGAACCGGTCGTGCACCTGACGCGACGCGCACGCATCGAGGCCGAGCGTCGTGCCGCTGCGACGGAGGTCCTCACCGCGGCGCAGGCGACGACGGCCACCCCCGGGTCCGTCTCCGGGCCGTCGTTCGACGAGCTCGTCGCACCGACGACGCCCGTGGCCCCCGTCTCGCCGATCGACCTCGCGCCGAGCTCGCCCGTCCTGCCCGCGCCGTCGGCGGGTGCGGTCACCCCGCCGGCCCCCGCATCGCCGGACGTGGCGCCCGCGGTGGACGCCTCGCGTGCACCCACCCCGGTCGTCGAGCCGGTCCGCCCGCCGGTCGCGCAGCGCTCCGACACCGCCTCGTCGCCCCGCGGCGGTCGCGCGGGGCAGACCGCCCGCGACCGTGCACCGCAGGCCGGCCGCGTCCGCGACCGGCGGACGGCCCCGCCCGTGCGCGTCGACCGCGCCACCCGGCACATCGGCGGTGCACCGGCGCCGTCGGGCGTCGCGCGCGGTGATGCCTTCCGTCGGAACGCCTCGCGCGTCACGGCGGTCGGGGCACTGCTCTTCGCCGCCGGCCTGGTCGTCTCGACGTCGTTACCGGCGCAGGCGCTCTGGGTCCCGCAGGCGGACACCACAACGGCCCGGACCACCGCCGCGGGCGTCGGGCAGTCGCTCAGCGTCGGTGACGGTGCGGCCGACGCCGAGACCACGCGCGACCAGTACTCGGTCACGTCCGCCACGCAGTACAAGAACGTGGACGCGTCGACCTTCACGAACGACCCGAACGGGTCCATCCAATGGCCGTTCCTGACGGGCGTCCCGATCACGTCGGGCTTCGGTGGCCGCCAGGTCGAGGGCTGCTCGTTCTGCTCGACGAACCACATGGGCGTCGACTTCGCCCCGGGCGAGGGCACCCCGATCCGCTCGGTCGCCGCGGGCACCGTGATCAAGGTGCAGGCGCACGACGGCGGGTTCGGCAACGACGTCTGGGTGCAGCACGACGTCGACGGCAAGCAATTCGTCAGCGTCTACGGGCACATGAAGGACGGCACGTTCAAGGTCGTCACCGGCCAGGAGGTCGCCGTGGGGGACGAGCTCGGTGAGGTCGGCTCGACCGGCAACTCGACCGGACCCCACCTGCACCTGGAGATCCACGTCGGCGGCGTCCCGGTGGACCCGCTCGCCTGGCTCCGCGCGAACGCGAACTGACGGGGGAGCGGCGGCACGCCCGGGCGTCGCGTCCGGTTCCCGACCACCGCCGCACGTCTGCTACGCTCGTCTGGTGCCGCCGAGCGGCACTCGCCCCGATAGCTCAGTGGTAGAGCACTTCCATGGTAAGGAAGGGGTCGTCAGTTCAATCCTGACTCGGGGCTCCGACCCGGAGCTGTTGTCGCTCCGGATCTCTGGCGGGGTAGCTCAGTTGGTTAGAGCACACGACTCATAATCGTGGGGTCACGGGTTCAAGTCCCGTCCTCGCTACCACAGGCCCGGCGGCCAGATCGCCGGGCTTTCGTCGTTCCCGGGCTTTCGTCGTTCCCGGGCTGTGTCGTTCCCCGGCCGCGTCGTTCCCCGGCCGCGTCGTTCCCGGGCCGCGTCGTTCCCCGGCCGCGTCGTTCCCGGGCCGCGTCGTTCCGTCCCATCGCGGACGCCCTGGGATGCCGTTCCGCTCGTGGTGCGCAGGAAGGCCGGTCCTCCCACGCGCGGAAACGCCTCCTACGCGCGGAAACGCCTCCCACGCGCGGACCGACCCGCGCCCGGCGGGTCCCGAACCTCAGCGCGGGGGAGCGGTCAGCACGCCAGCGGCCCGGAGTGCCCGCTCGAGCGTCGCCTCCACCTGCTGCCACGCGCTCCGCCGCCGCCCCGCTCCGATGCTCCCGCCGGACACCGCCGTGACGTGCTGCGCATGTCGGAGCGTGAGCGTGGTCGACGTGCCCGTGACGGTCGTCGAGAGCTCGTAGCGCCGGAACTCCCGCGACGGGTGCACGAGTGCGCCGAGCAGGATCGTCAGCAGTCGGTTGCCGGTCGTCGCGGTGATCGTGCCACCCGTCGACTCGACCCGGTGTCCCGCCTGGCGGAGCGCCGCGCCGGCGACCTCCATCGCGGTGCACCGGTCCCCCGTGTGGACCGCGTACTCGGTCGTGTGCTCCATCGATCTCTCCCCGTCCCCGGAGTCGTGCCGTCGGCGTCCCCCCGGACACCGTGGGCTGAGCATAGCCGATGCATCCTCATGGAAAAGCTGCGTGTCGAGGGTGCTCGGTAGACTCCCACCCGTGTCAGTGAACCCCGAGCTCGTCGGCAGGACGTTCCCGCCGGCCCAGCCCTACCTGGTCGGTCGCGAGAAGGTGCGCGAGTTCGCGCGCGCCGTGTTCGCGACGAACCCGATCCACCACGAGCCGGACGCCGCCCGCGCCGCCGGGTACGCCGACGTGGTCGCCCCGCCGACCTTCGCCGTCGTCGTGCAGGAGGCCACGCTCGCGCAGCTCCTGGCCGAGCCGGACGCCGGCATCGACTTCTCCCGTGTCGTGCACGGCGAGCAGTCCTTCACGTACGACCGGCCGATCGTGGCCGGCGACGAACTGACCGCCACGCTCACCGTCACGAGCGTGAAGACCCTGGGCGGCAACGCCATGGTGACCGCCGAGAGCACGATGCAGGACGCCTCGGGGGAGCACGTCGTGACCGCGACCTCCACCCTCGTGGTCCGAGGAGACGACGCATGACCGCCGCACCCGCCACCGCGCTCGAGGTCGGCGCCGTCGTCGCCGAGCGCGAGGTCCACCTGACCCGCGACGCGCTCGTCCGCTACGCCGGCGCCTCGGGCGACTTCAACCCGATCCACTACCGCGACGACGTCGCCGCGTCCGTCGGCCTCCCCGGCGTGCTCGCGCACGGCATGCTCACCATGGGCCTCGCCGTCCAGCCCGTCGCCGAGTGGCTCGGCGACCGCGGATGGATCCAGCGCTACGGCGTCAGCTTCAAGCGCCCGGTCGTCGTCGACCCGGAACAGGGTGCGACCGTCGGCGTGGTCGCGAAGGTCGGCACCGTCGACGACCAGGGCCGGCCGCAGCGCATCGACCTCACCGTGACCGCCGCCGGGCAGACCGTGCTCGGCAAGGCGCAGGTCACGGTGGTGTTCCGCTGACCGTGGTGACGCGACTGGCCGACCTCACGACGTTCCGGGTCGGGGGCCCCGCAGCCACCCTCCTGGTCGCGGAGACGACCGACGAGCTCGTGGCGCACGCGCAGACCGCGTGGCAGGACGACGAGTGGCTCGTCGTCGGTGGCGGCAGCAACCTGCTCGTCGCCGACGACGGCTTCGACGGCACCGTCGTCCTCGTCCGCACGCACGGCGTCGACGCCGAGCCGGACGCGGGCGGCGTCACCGTCCGCGTCGCGGCCGGCGAGCCGTGGGACCGGTTCGTCGCGACGACCGTCGAGAACGGCTGGACCGGCCTGGAGGCCCTCAGCGGCATCCCGGGCACGGTCGGCGCCG
>CAJYIG010000096.1 GCA_913774725.1 uncultured Curtobacterium sp.
CACGGTCCGCGGCCCACTCAGCGCCGAGATCGCCGAACCCCTCGCCCCGCTTCGCGCCCTGCTGGTCGAGACGACCTCACGCGGCGCGGACGCGGGCGAGATCCGCTCCGACATCGAGGCAGGCGTGCTGGCCCGACTGCTCGAGCAGTCCGCCGTGTCGGCCCTCGACGAGGCCGGGTCCCGCTCGCTCGACTCTCTGCAGGGCCGCCTGCTCGTCATCCGCTCCGTCCTCTCCACCGCCGGGCTCTCCTGGCGCGAGACGGCCGAATTCATCGCGGCTCACTCCGAGCTGCTCGAGGAGAACTGATGCGCATCGCCGCCGCCGACATCCGGATCGGCACCGGCCCCGGCGCCGCCCTGCCCGCACTCACGGTCGGATTCGCCGCGGGCGACCCCGCGGTCGTTCCCGTCGAGGGCACCCAGCGGGCCACCGTCACCGCCCTGGCTCTCGCCGGACGGATGCGCCTCGACCACGGCACCGTCTTTGTGGACGGGCGCGCCGACGCCGACCTCCTCCGTCGGACGATCGCGGTCGTCGACGCACCGACCGTCTCGGATCCGGCGGACGACGTCGCCACCCGTCAGGTCGTCCGCGAGGAGCTCGTGCTCGCGGGGCACAAGGGAGATCGGGCGACGATCACGCGTTCCATCGCCGCCGCACATGCAGAGGAGTGGACGGACGCCCCGTTCGGCGCCCTTCCCCCCGCGAGTCGCACCCGCCTGCTCGCGAACATCGCGGTCTCCCGCGCCGGCGTGCGCGGGGTCGTCCTCACCCTTCCCGACCGGCACGGCGGCGACCCGCGCGACCTCCTCCGCCTCATCCACGACCTGAGCGACCGCGGCTTCGCGGTGCTCGCCCTCACCTCGGCCGCCACGCTCGCGGCGCTCGAAGGACTGGAATCCAAGTGACTGTCCCCACGCTCGTCTTTGGCGAGATCCGTCGCCTCGTCGCGACCCCGCTCGCCCGCCTGGCGTTCGCGGCGCTCATGCTCGTGCCGCTGATCTACGGCGGGCTCTACCTGTGGGCGAACCGCGATCCGTACGGGGCGCTCAACCGCGTGCCCGCCGCACTCGTCGTCGCCGACACGGGCGCCACGACCGACGGCAGCACCGTGAACTACGGCGATCAGATCGCCGACAAGGTCCTCGACGGCGCCGACTTCGACTGGACGCGGACGAGCGCGGAGGACGCCGCGACCGGGGTCCGCAACGGCGACTACGACTTCAGCATCACGCTGCCCGCCGACTTCTCGGCGGACCTGGTCTCGGCCTCCACCGACTCGCCGAAGCAGGCACGGATCACACTCACGACCAACGACACCAACAGCTACCTGGCGAGCACCATCGCGGGGCAGGCGGCCGAACGCATCCGAACGAGCATCGCCGAGCAGGTCGGCCAGGAAGCGGCGGACAAGTTCCTCGTCGGAATCGCCACGATCCGCACCGACCTCGCCAATGCGGCCGACGGAGCGACCCGGGTCGCCTCGGGTGTCGACCAGGCCAAGAGCGGCTCGTCGCAACTGAGGACCGGGGCGTCGCAGCTCGCCGACGGTGCGTCGTCCCTGTCGTCCGGACTCGACCAGCTGCAGTCGGCGACCTCCACACTGCCGGACGACACCGCGCGCCTCGCCGCCGGTGCGCGCCAGGTCGCCGACGGGAACGCCAAGCTCGCGCAGGGCGGAGCGGAAGCCGTCAAGATCTCAGGACAGGCCGCCGCGGCGGTGCCCACGGTCCGTGCCGACATCATCGCCGCGCTGCAGCAGGCCCAGGTGCCGCAGGCCGACATCGACGCCGTGCTCGCGAAGCTCGATCCGCTCGGTCAGGCCGTCACCGACGCCGACGCCAAAGTTCAGGCGGTCGACGGACAGCTGAACCAGCTCGCGGCCGGCAGCGCCCAGGTCGCCGATGGCGCGGGCGCTCTCTCCTCGGCGAGCGGATCGCTGACCGCGGGGATCGCGTCGGCCGCGTCGGGCGCCAGCCAACTGTCGGAGGGCGCCGCGACCGCCTCGAACGGGGCCGCACAGCTCGACGACGGTCTCGGCACCCTGTCGACCGGTGCGGGCCAGCTCCGCGACGGACTGAACTCGGGCGTCGCCGCCATCCCGAATCCGTCCGATCAGTTGCAGAGCGAGCAGGCGGCGACCATCGGATCGCCCGTGGACCTCGCGACGACCGACGACGCTCAGGCGACGAACTACGGAGCCGGACTCGCACCGTTCTTCCTCAGCCTCGCGGCCTGGATCGGTCTCTACGCACTCTTCCTCATCGTCAAGCCGTTGTCCCGCCGGGCGATCACAGCGCTCGCCTCACCGGCGAAGGTGACACTGGCGGCCTGGCTGACCCCGGGGCTGCTGGGGGTCGTGCAGTCGATCATGCTCGTGACCCTCGCGGGGACCGTGCTGGGGTTCGGGATCGCGAACCCTGCGGGGATGTTCGTCTTCGGAGCTCTGATCTCACTCACCTTCGCGGCGATTCTGCTCGCACTCAACGCACTGCTGGGCTCGGTGGGACAGTTCCTCGGGCTCGTGCTCATGGTGATCCAGCTGGTCACCGCGGGTGGGACGTTCCCGTGGCAGACCCTGCCAGAGCCCCTGGCAGCGCTCCACCGCTTCCTGCCGATGAGCTACGCGGTGGACGGATATCGGCACCTCATGTACGGCGGCAACCCCTCCGCGGTGCTGATCGACGCGGCGGTCCTCGGCGGCTGGTTGCTGGCGGGCGTACTGGCCACCTATCTGACCACGGCCCGGATGACCCGCTTCCGCACGCTCCGCGACCTGCGCCCCTCCCTCATCGGCTGAGACGACCGGGAAACAGCAGAGGAGCCCCGGACCACCGCCGGCAGGCGGGGTTCGGGGCTCCTCGTCGTTCAGACGGTAGCCGGTCAGCCGATCTGTGCGCGGCGCTTGCGCGCGAGCACCAGGGCGGCGCCACCGAGCAGCATCAGCGCACCGAATCCGATGACACCCGCGGTCTCGACACCGGTCGACGCGAGCGACGATCCGGTTCCGTTGTTACCAGCGGGCGTGATCGCGCCGGCGGCGACGAGCGAGAAGCTGACGGGCTCCGACGGGGCGGAGATCTGATCCAGGTCGGTGGGGTTCGCCACCGCGCTCTGGATCGCGATGGCCGTGTAGTTCTCCGGGACGAGGGCGAGCGTGACACTCCAACGCCCGTCGGCGCCGACGATGATGTCAGCGGCCGGGTCGGCGGGGGTGGACTCGGCGGCGGCCGACATGCTGTCGCTGCTCTGGGCCGCCTCGAACGCCGCGGTGTTCACGACCACGAGTCCGATGTAGGCGCCGGGGATGCCCGTGCCCTCGAAGGTGACCTGGCTTCCTACGACCTGCTGACCCTCGGTCGGGCTCGTGATCACGGGAGCGGGGAGCAGAGTCGAGGCGGGGAGCTTGAAGTTCACGGTCTCTTCGCCGCGACCGGCTCCACCGGTGACCTGGTTGATGCTCACGGTCTGGTCGATCGCAGCGTCGTCGGCGTAGGTCGCGGTGACGCTCCACGTGCCGTTCGACACGACGGCGGCAGCGGTGCCGGGCAGACGGTTCCCCTCGGTGTCGAGGACGTTGACCGTCGAGCCGTTCGTGCCGGTGCCGGTGAAGGTCACGGTGCGGCTGGCGACCGTCTCACCCTCCTCGGGGCTGGTGACGGTGAAGTTGCCGACCGGCGCGACCGCGGGCAGCTTGAAGTTCACGGTCTCTTCGCCGCGACCGGCTCCACCGGTGACCTGGTTGATGCTCACGGTCTGGTCGATCGCAGCGTCGTCGGCGTAGGTCGCGG
>CAJYIG010000097.1 GCA_913774725.1 uncultured Curtobacterium sp.
CGACGAGACCACCGGCGAAGATCAGGACCTTCGGGCCGACGCGGGGGAGGAGTCGTCCGCCGATCTGCGTCGCCGAGACCATGATCGACAGCGGCATCGGCAGGAACGCCAGGCCGGTCTGCAGCGAGCTGAAGCCGAGGGTCTGCTCGAGGTAGTAGGTCAGGAACAGGAAGATGCCGAACATGCCGATGGCCACGAGGCCGATCGCGATGAAGGCACCACCGCGGTCACGGTCGAGCACGACGCGCAGCGGCAGGAGCGGGTGCGCGACCCGCGTCTCGATGAGGACGAACGCGGCGACGAGCAGGACGCCAGCGGCGAGCATGACGATCGTGAGCGGGGCGTCCCAGCCGTTCGACTCGGCGTTCGAGAACCCGTAGACGATGCCGACCAGGCCGGCGGTGATCGTCAGGACCCCGGCGACGTCGATGCGGGGCCGCTCGACCTTCGGCGGCTTCGCCATGAAGACAAGTGCGCCGATCACGCCGAGCACCGCGAACACGACGTTGACGTAGAGGCACCAGCGCCACGATGCGTACTCGGTGAGCACCCCGCCGAGCAGCAGACCGATCGCCGCACCGGAGCCGGCGATCGACCCGAAGATGCCGAAGGCCCGGCCGCGTTCCTTCGGGTCGCGGAAGGTCGTGGTGAGCATGCCGAGTGCCGAGGGGGCGAGCAGGGCGCCGAAGACACCCTGCAGCGCGCGGGCGGCGACGAGCAGGCCGAACGAGTCCGCGAGGCCGCCGAGCACCGAGGCCAGGGCGAACCCGACGAGGCCGACGATGAAGGTGGTCTTCCGGCCGAACAGGTCACCGAGGCGACCGCCGAGCAGCAGCAGGGAGCCGAACGCCAGCGAGTAGGCGGTGACGATCCACTGCCGCTGGTCGGTGCCGAAGCCGAGGTCGGCCTGTGCCGACGGGAGGGCGATGTTCACGATGGTCGCGTCGAGCACGACCATGAGCTGGGCGAGGGCGATGACCGCCAGCGCGATCCAGCGGTGGTTGGCCCGGTCGGAGCCGGAGCCGGAGCCGGAGCCGGAGCCGGAGCCGGAGCCGAGGGTGGTGCCGGGCGTGGTGCCGGCAGCGCGGCCGGTGGTCGTGGGTACCGACCCGGTCGGGGCCGGCACGGTCTGTTCTGCCGTCACGGCAGCCTCCTTCTGAGAAGGGTGGAGGTGGCGGAGCACGCGCCGTCTAGCGCTTCGCGAGGAGGGTGAACCGGATGTGGTGCATCCGGTTGTGTCGAGTGTAGACCGAAACGGAGGTACCGCATCCGTTTGTTCCCAGAATCTTCAACTACGGTCGATGCCGTGAGCACCACCGACACCGCGCACGACCTCGAGCGCCCCCTGCGCGCCGATGCCGCGCGCAACCGCGAGCTGATCCTGCAGACCGCCCGCAGGTGCTTCGCCGAGCGCGGGTTGTCGGTCACGCTCAACGACATCGCGCACGAAGCCGGGGTCGGCGTGGGGACGGTCTACCGCCGGTTCGCGGACAAGGACGCCCTGATCGAGGCGCTCCTCGCCACCAAGTTCGAGGCGATGAACGCCGCCGCCGCCCGCGCCGCGCAGGAGACCGATCCGCGCGAGGCACTGCGCGTCTACCTGATGGGCGTGTTCGAGTTCCGCGCACGCGACCGCGCCCTGGCCGACGCCATCGTGCGTGCGGGGAAGGCGCGGCCGTCGATCGTCAGCGAGCGCGACCGGCTCGAGCGCCAGGTCGCGACGATCATCGAGCGTGCCGCCACTGCCGGGGTCGTGCGGGCCGGGTTCAGCTACGCCGACCTCCCGATGCTCACCACCATGGTCGGCGCCGTCGCGGACACGACCCGCGCGCAGGACCCGGATGCCTGGCGCCGCTACGCCGAGGTCGTGCTCGAGGGCGTGCTGCCCGGCGGCACCACCGACCCGATGGTCGGCGCGCCACTCGACCGCGCCGCCATCGAACGCGCGCTGCACGGTCAGCCCTGACGGATCCTGCCGCGACGGCCCACCGGACGAGAGGCGCGTGGCGGCGCCGCACCGCGCCTCCCGTCCGACAGCGGCGCACCGACACGGACCGGACCGTCACGTCCCGACGGGACGGCTACAGCCAGCTCGGCAGCCAGTAGTGCGACCGGATGAAGTCCCACGGCATCTGCAGCCCGGTCCACATCGGGTACCAGTACACCGACGCCAGCACGACCACGCCGAGGTACACCCCGATCCACACCAGCGCCCTCGTTCGACGCGGTCGCGGATCGGTCCGTGACCCGGCGACGAGCCCGATCGCCGCAGCCAGCCCCATCACGAGGAACGGCTCGAACGCCACCGTGTAGAACTGGAACACCGTTCGGTCGGTGTACAGCAGCCACGGCAGGTACCCGCCCGCGACGCCGATCAGCACGAAGCCGTACTCCCACCGGCGCCGCAGCACGAAGAGCACGAGCAGGGCGACCGCCGCGATCACCGAGGCGTACCAGATGAACGGGTTCGCGATGCCGGTGATCGCCTCGCCGCAGCGGTCCGCCCAGCAGCCGTCCTGACCGCGGTTCGTGCCGACGTAGTACATCGACGTCGGTCGTTGCATGACGAGCCACAGCAGCGGGTTCGCCTGGTACGAGTGCGGGGTGTGCAGGCCGATGTTGAAGCCGTAGATCTCGGACTGGTAGTGCCACCAGTTCTGCACCGAGTCCGGCACCCAGGCGAGCAGCCCCGTCCAGCGCTCCCCGCCGGACGCGATCCAGTTCCGGTCCCAGCCACCGGAGGTCCGGAACCACCCCGTCCACGACGCCAGGTAGGTCACGGCGGCGATCGGCACGGTGAGCAGGAACGTCACCGGTGCCTGCTGCAGGAACGCGCTCGACGACCAGAAGGCCACGCCCGCCCGGCGGCGCATCACGACGTCGCTGAGCACGGAGTACAGCGCGAAGAACGCCAGGAAGTACAGGCCGGACCACTTCGTCGCTGACGCCAGGCCGAGCGCGACGCCCATCGCGAGGAGCCACGGCCGCCAGATCAGCACCGGCCCCCACAGCGTGTCCCGACCGTCGTCCGCCCGCCGCCGGACCCAGTCGTCGAGCCGCCGCTGCGCCCACCGCCGGTCGAGCAGCAGTGCGCCCGCACCGAGCACGACGAAGAACGTCAGGATGCCGTCGAGCAGCGTCACGCGCGACAGCACGATGGCCTGCCCGTCGATCGCGAGCAGGAAACCGGCGAGCGTCCCGATCGCCGTCGATCGGAACAGCGACCGGGCGATGACCGCGGTCAGGAACACGGTCGCGGTACCGAGCACGGCGACCGTGAACCGCCACCCGAACGAGCTGTCCGCACCGAACAGCAGCATGCCGAGGCCGATCAGGTACTTGCCGAGCGGCGGGTGCGCGATGAACTCCGCCGCCCGCGAGTACAGGTCGGTCTCGCCGTCCGCGAAGCGCTGGTCGGTCGTCGGAGCGCCGTCGTCGGAGGAGTTCGCCGGCCAGGTGCCCTCGTACCCGAGGTGGACGATCGACCAGCCGTCCTTGACGTAGTACGTCTCGTCGAACACGAGCGAGTGCGGGTGTCCGAGCCCCACCAGGCGGAGCACGGCCGCCAGCAGCGTCACCGCGATCGGACCCGTCCACCGCCAGAGCGCGACGCGCCGCGACGTCGACAGGACCCGACCCCACCAGTCGTCGAGGCGGGAGCCGACCGGTCCGTCGACGAGGGCGGTGCGGTCGTCGGTCAGCTCGCTGGTCATCGCCTGCATCCTACGGATCGCCGCCACGGCGGACCTGGCACCAGAATGGGGAGGTGATCGTCCTCGCAGCAACGCCCATCGGCAACCTCGGCGACGCGTCGCGCCGACTCGTCGAGACCCTGTCGAACGCGAGCGTGGTCGCCGCGGAGGACACCCGGACCGCGATCCACCTGATGCGCGCGCTCGGCATCGAGAACCGGCCACGGCTCATCGCGCTGCACGAGCACAACGAGCGGGCGAAGGCCTCCGAGGTCGTCGAGCTCGCCCGCGACGAGGACGTCGTGGTCCTCACCGACGCGGGGATGCCGGCGATCAGCGACCCGGGGTTCCCCCTGGTCGAGGCCGCTGCGGCCGCGGGCGTGACGGTCACGGCCCTGCCCGGACCGTCGGCCGTCCTCACGGCGCTCGCCGTGTCCGGGCTGCCGACCGACCGCTTCAGCTTCGAGGGCTTCCCGACCCGCAAGGCGGGCGAGCGTCGGCGACTGTTCGCCTCGCTGGCGGGGGAGCAGCGCACGATGGTCTTCTTCGAGTCGCCGCACCGGCTCGCCGACACGCTCGCCGACATGGCCGCCGGGTTCGGTGAGGACCGCCGCGCGGTCGTCTGCCGTGAGCTGACGAAGCTGCACGAGGAGGTCCGGCGCGACTCGCTCGCCGCGCTCGCCGCGTGGGCGGCCGACGGGGTGCGCGGGGAGATCTGCGTCGTGGTCGAGGGGTCCACCGGTGCGCCCGACGTCACGAGCATCGAGGACGGGGTCCGGCTCGTGCTCGAGCGGGTCGCCGCCGGGTCGCGCATGAAGGAGGCCGCCGCAGCGGTCGCGGACGCGACCGGGCTCTCGAAGCGCGACCTGTACGAGGGCGCGCTCGCGGCGCGGTAGACGCGACCGGCGACGGCCTGGAGGCGCGGTGCGGGCCCGCCACACGCCTCCCGTCCGGTTCTCCACAGGTGGCGCGCGGGGCGCGTCATCGGCCCGCCGCCCGCCCGTAGGATGGTCCGCATGTCCGACGGGTCCTCGTTCAGCATCACCACGCCGATCTTCTACGTGAACGACGTGCCCCACATCGGGCACGCCTACACCGAGGTCGCCGCGGACTTCATGGCGCGCTGGCACCGGCAGCGGGGTGACGACACCTGGCTGCTGACCGGCACCGACGAGCACGGCCAGAAGATGCTCCGCACCGCAGCGGCGGGCGGTATGACCCCGGGCGAATGGGCCGACCGGCTCGTCGAGGAGTCGTGGATCCCGCTGCTCGACACCCTCGACATCGCCAACGACGACTTCATCCGTACGACGCAGAAGCGTCATGAGGACGGCGTGCAGGCGT
>CAJYIG010000098.1 GCA_913774725.1 uncultured Curtobacterium sp.
CCCGAGAAGCTCGACGAGTTCCTCGCGGTCGTCGGCAAGTGGGAGGTCGAGACCAGCGTCCTGGGCGAGGTCACCGGCACCGGTCGGCTCGTCATCGACTGGCAGGGCCAGGAGATCGTGAACGTCGACCCGCGCACGGTCGCCGTCGACGGTCCGGTGTACGACCGCCCGGTCGCCTACCCGTCCTGGATCGACGCGCTGCAGGCCGACACCGCCGCCTCGCTCGAGCGTCCGGCCGACGGTCCGGCGCTCAAGGCGCAGTTCCTGCAGCTCCTCGGGTCGCCGAACCTGGCGTCGAAGAACTGGGTCACGAACCAGTACGACACCTACGTGCTCGGCAACACCGCGCTCTCCTTCCCCGACGACGGCGGCATGATCCGCGTCGACGAGGAGACCGGCCTCGGCGTCACCGTCGCGACCGACGCGAACGGCCGCTACTGCCAGCTCGACCCGAAGCAGGGCGCACGCCTGGCGCTGGCCGAGGCGTACCGGAACGTCGCCGTCACCGGCGCCGTCCCCGCAGCGGTCACCGACTGCCTGAACTTCGGCTCGCCGGAGAACCCCGAGGTCATGTGGCAGTTCTCCGAGGCCGTCGAGGGCCTGGCGGACGGCTGCATGGAACTCGGCATCCCGGTCACCGGCGGCAACGTGTCGTTCTACAACCAGACGGGCACGACGCCGATCCACCCGACCCCCGTCGTCGGCGTGCTCGGCATCATCGACGACGTCGCCCTGCGCGTGCCCTCGGGCTGGCAGGACGACGGTCACAACGTCTACCTGCTCGGTACGACGAGCCTCGAGCTCGACGGCTCGGCGTGGGCCGGCACCGTGCACGGGCACCTCGGTGGTCGTCCGCCGGCGGTGGACCTCGCGCAGGAGAAGGCCCTTGCGGACCTGCTGTACGCGGCCTCCGGCGAACAGCTGCTGACGAGCGCCCACGACCTGGCGGACGGCGGCCTCGGCCAGTCCCTCGCCGAGTCGGTGCTGCGCTTCGGCATCGGCGTGCGTGTGGTGCTCGACGAGCTCGAGGAGCGTGACGGTGTCGACACGGCGACCGCGCTGTTCTCCGAGTCGACGGGTCGCGTCATCGTCACCGTCCGCCGCGAGGACGACGTACGGTTCCGCGGGCTCTGCGAAGGCCGGGGCTTCCCGGTGCTGCGCATCGGTGTGACGGACGCCGCGTCCGGCACGCTCGAGGTGCAGGGCGCGTTCGAGGCGTCGATCGACGAGCTGCGCGGGACGCACGACGCGACGCTGCCGGCGCGGTTCGGTGACGTCATCGTCGAGGACGTCACCGAGGGCTACGTCGGGCGCGGGCCGCTCGACGACCACGGCTCGTTCTCGCCGCGCACCGACAGCTGACACTGCCAGCAGACGGCTGACACCCGCTACCGGCCGACCGCCGAGAGCGGGCAGCCGGAAGCCGACAACACCCGCCGACGGCGGTCAGCGTGAGCTGACCGCCGTCGGTCCGTCACGACACCTCAGGAGCACCCCGCGCGCATGCCGATCGTCACCCTGCCCTTCGCGGAGCTCGTCGACCGGTTCGGCCCGGTACCGGACGGCGTCGAGCTCGACGTCTGGGACGTCGAAGGCCCCTACGACCGACCCGACGACGTGGCGATCACCCTGCTGCCGTTCTACTTCGCCGGCCGGCACCGGTGGCAGTTCGTGCACGACCTCCCGAACCTCCGGCTCCTGCAGCTCCCGAGCGCCGGGTACGAGCACGCGCTGCCGCACGCTCCGGCGCACGCCCAGGTCGCGAACGGCCGGGGCATCCACGACGACGAGACGGCCGAGCTCGCGGTCGGGCTCGCGCTGACCTCGTTGCGCGAGATCCACACGTTCCAGGCAGACCGCACGGCCGGGGTGTGGGACGTCCGCACCACCCGCTCACTCGCCGATCGTCGGGTGACGGTCGTCGGGTACGGCGCGATCGGGGCCGCGATCGCCATCCGGTTCGAGGCAATGCGGTGCGACGTCACCGTCGTGGCACGCTCAGCGCGGGAGCAGGACGGTCGGCACGTGCACGCCTTCGGGGAGCTCCCGGAGCTCGCGGCCCACACGGACGTCCTCGTGCTCATCACCCCGCTCACCGACGAGACCGAGCACCTGGTCGACGCCGACCTGCTCGCCGCACTGCCCGACGGCGCCCTCGTCGTGAACGTCGCACGCGGGCGGGTCGTCGACACCGACGCCCTCGTCGCGGAGCTCGAGCGCGGCCGACTGTCGGCAGCACTCGACGTGACCGATCCGGAGCCGCTCCCCGACGGGCACCCGCTCTGGACGACCCCGAACACCGTGCTGACGCCGCACGTCGGTGGGAACACGGACCTCAGCGTGCCGCGGACCCTCGATCTCGTGCGGCGGCAGGTGTCCTCGCTGGCTGCCGGTCACCCGTTCGCCAACGTCGTCCACGGCTGACGCCCGGCTCCGTCAGCGCAGCGGCAGCGCCATCCCCAGGCTCGGCGCGACGTCCTCGAACCCGAGTGACCGGTAGAGCCGCTGCCCGGGCGGGTCCCCGACGAGCGTGATGTACGCCCCCTCGGGCGCACGGGACCGGATGTCCGCCACGAGCCACTCGACGACGGCCCTGCCGAGCCCCCGGCGCTGATGGTCCGGGTCCGTCGCGATGTCCGCGATGTGGAAGTACCACCCGCCGTCGCCGATCGTACGGCCCATCGCGACGGGGACGTCCTGGCCGTCGACCACGTGCACCGCGGACCAGCTGCCGGCGATCGCCCCCGCGCCCTGCTCAGCGTTCTTCGGCGACAGGCCGGAGTCCCGCCGCAGGCGCAGGTAGTCCTCGAGCGGTGGCGGTCCGACCACCAGCCGGTACCCGTCGGCGAGCACCGCGGACGCACCCGTCCCAAGCCCAGCCGCAGCGCCGGCCCCGGCCTCGGTCACGACCGCGCGCCCTCCGGCACCGGCACGATGCACGCGGGCGACCCGACGGCGATCTGAGCCACGGCGTCGCCCGGTGAACCGTCGTCCCCCACGGGCAGCACGGCGATCGCGTCGGACATCTGGTTCGCCACCAGCAGGTACCCGGGCACCTGCGCGAAGTGCCGCGGCCAGACACCGCCGCACGACGTCGACCCGACGACCGTCAGCCCGTCGTCCGCGGTGTCGAGCACCACGATCAGGTCCCGCCCGCGGACGGCCACGACGACGCGTCCGGCCTGGTCGACCTCGACGTGGCTGAGGAGCGACTCCCCGACCTCACCCTCGAAGACCGGCGCCGAGGCGATCGGCCGCAGTGTCCCCGAGTCGTCACGGCGCAGGCGGTACACGCGCCCGTCGAGCTCCCCCGCGACGACGAGATCGGCCCCGCCCCCGGCACCGGCACCGGCACCGGCACC
>CAJYIG010000099.1 GCA_913774725.1 uncultured Curtobacterium sp.
TCGGTCTCGCTCACCGAGCGGCCTCCTTCTCACGCTGCTGGGCAGCGGTCAGCTCGTGGTAGGTGTCCATGGCCTTCTGCTGCATGCGGTGCTCGACCACGAAGGACATGAACGGGATGATGCCGCCGAGGGCGATGAGCAGGAAGCGCGACGGCCTCCAGCGCATGATGCTCCACAGGCGGAAGTCAGTGAACAGGTACAGCACGTAGAGCCAGCCGTGCGCGATGAGGATCGCGATCGACAGGTTGAACGTGCCGGGTGCTTCGCCCGCGGTGCCGTTGGGCACGAAGAACGGGCCGTTGCCGAGCTGCATCTCGAGCTGCAGCGGCGTGTACTTGATGATGACCTCGATCACCAGCGCGAGCAGCAGCACGCCGGTGATGTACGCGGAGACGCGGTACCACTTCACCGCGCCCGGGATCTTCGGGATGTCACGCGTGCGGACGGTCAGGGCCATGCAGTCGATCCTACCGTCGCGCCGGAGCGGACTCGGCGGGCTCTCCCGTGCCCGAGGCGACGTCGGTACCCGAGACGGCGTCGGTACCCGAGACGGCGTCGGTGCCCGCGGCTGCGGCGGCTTCGCGGGCGTCCTCCTGCTCGCGCTCCCAGGCGTCCTTCACGAACCGGTACCAGAGGAACACGGCGAACCCGGCGAAGACGACCCACTCGATCGCGTAGAAGAGGTTGAGCCAGTCGAAGCGGACCTCGCGCGTCGGGGCACGGTCGGCGATGGTGCCGAGGTCGGCGGCCTTCGCGGTGGTGCCGTCGGCGACGACGTACCCGATGTACATCCGGTCGTCGAAGGCCCTCCAGGTGTTCACGAACCGGGCCGGCGCCACGGCGGAGTACTCACCCTTGCTGTAGGCGTCCTGGTCCGGGGACTCCGCCGGGTAGTAGCGGCCCTGCACCGTGAGCTCCTGGCCGTCCGTCAGGCGCTCACCTCCTGCCTCGGCCTGACGCCGCTGGTCCGCCCACCCGATGACGACCGGCAGGCTCGCGCCGGTCTCGGTGTCGACGAGGTGCCCGATCGCCTGGTAGGTACCGCCGCCGGAGCGTCCGGTCAGGATCGTGGTGTCGCCAGCGACGAACGTGCCGGTGACGGTGACGCGCTGCCCCGCGATGTTCTCCGACGCCGCACGTCCGGGCGCGGTGACGTCGTCGAGCGACTTCCGCGTCTCGGTCGTGGCCGGCAGGGGCTTGCCGTTCGCGATGCTCCGCTCGAGCTGCCACTTGCCGAGGCCGGCGAAGACCCCCGCGAGCACGAGCGCCAGCAGGAGCAGTGCGATCCACCTCGGTCGTCGGGCTACGGCCCACATCTGTATCAGTACTCCGGATCGCGCTGGCGGACCGGGCGCTTCGGGCGCTCGGCAGGGACGTCCACCGGCGACGTCACGGGTTCGCTCGTCGTCGGCTCCGGTGACCCATTCTCGCGCTCTTCCCTGCCCGCAGCCTCCACGAGGGCGAACTCCTCGGCGAACTGCCGGTCACGCTCGGCACGACGGGCGGCTGCCGCGGCGTCCTGGTCGGCCACGGCGGCCTCGGCGGCGGTGTCGATCGCCTCGTCGAGGGCCGGCCCCGCCGGGACCGCGCCGGCCCCGCGCCGACCGAGCCGCGCACGCAGGCGCTGGCGCAGCCGCGCCACCCGGGCCGGACGCACCACGAGGCGGCCGATGCGGTCCGAGTTCACGGCGAGCAGCGGACCCAGGACGGCCATCACGAGGACGTACAGGCCCGCGAAGGCGGTGATCCGCGCCTCCAGGCCGGCGGCAGCCGAGAGCGTCGCGAGGATCAGCGCGAACTCGCCACGGTTCACCAGGATGACCGCGGTGTTGATGCCCTGCTGGACGTCGAAGCCGTTCATCCGGGCGACGATCTGCCCGGCGACGGCGTTCAGCACGACCGTCATGCCGATGGCGCCGAGGACGGGCCAGAGCACCTCGCCGAAGGTCGACAGGTCGAGACCCAGGCCGAAGTTCACGAAGAAGAACGCAGCGAAGACGTCGCGCATCGGCAGGGCGAGCTGCTCGATGCGGTCCCGGTAGCGGGTCGCACCGCAGAGCAGGCCGATCACGAACGCTCCGATGGCGTCGGTCACGCCGAGCAGGTCGCCGATGCCGCCGAACATCACCGCGAGGCCGAAGAACAGCACGGTGAACAGCTCGTCGTCGCGGGTCGCGAAGATCTTCGACACCCACTTGCCGGCGAACCGGGCGAGGGTGAACATCACGACGAGGAACCCGAAGGCGAGGGCGAGCTTGCCGACCACGGCCCACAGGTTCGTGTTGCCGGAGAGCACGACGGAGACGATCGCCAGGTTGATGGCGATGAAGACATCCTCGATCACGGTGACGCCGAGGATCATCGGGGTCTCGTCGTTGGCGAGGCGCCGCAGCTCGATGAGCAGCTTCGTCACGATCGCGCTCGACGAGGTCGCCGTCATGCCCGCGATGATCAGGGCCTCACGGGTCCCCCAGCCGAGCGAGAACCCGAACGCGAAGCCGATCCCCATGTTGATCGCGACGTAGGTCCCGCCGGAGACCAGGAGCTTCCCGGCGTTGCCGTAGAACTCCTCCTGGTCGAACTCCAACCCGAGGTTGAAGAGCAGCAGGATGAGGCCGAACGTCGCGATCAGCTCGATCGTGTGCGACTCGACGTTCAGACCGATCCACGGGGTGTGCGGGCTCGCGATGAGCCCGACCACCATGTAGATCGGGATGGCGGGCAGGCCGATGGTCTTGCCCAGGCGTCCGAGGACGTAGGCGATGATGAACAGGCCGCCGATGGTCAGCAGCTCACCACCCAGGTGCATCCGCTAGCTCCCGGGCGGCGCCTCGGCGGCCGCGGCCGCGAGCTGACCGCTGCGGTAGAAGGAGAACGCCTTGGCGACCTTCTCGGGTGCGCCGGCGACGACGATGGTGTCACCGGGGAACACGACAAAGTCGGGCGAGGGCGCGGGGTTCGCGCTGTCGCCGCGGACGACCGCGACGACGGTCAGGCCGATGAAGCCCGAGTCGTGCAGGTCACCGAGGGGCTTGCCGGCGATGGCGTCCTCGTAGTCGACGCTGAACCAGTCGATGGACAGGCCGGGGATCTCGTCGAGCTTGTCGAGGCCCTCGGTGATCCGGGTGCCCCCGAGCAGTTCGGCGAGGGTGTGCGCCTCGTCCTCGCTCAGACGGAGCGAGACCTTCTCGGACTTGTCCGCGCCGTCGGAGACGTCGGCGAACGAGATGAGGTCGGAGTGCCCCGACCGGTGCGTGATGACACCGCACTTGCCACCGTCGTCGGTGTAGAAGCTGTGCAGCACGCCGACTCCGGGGAGTTTGACGCGATGGACGTCGACCATGATGGCTCCCTTGGTGAGTACCCCGATGATAACCACCGGGTCGCTCCGGCCATTCCGCACGCTACGGTCGTGGCATGGGGAACACACGGGGGGCCGTCCGCATCGTCGTCGCCGTCGTCGGGGTGGTGGTCGTCGCGGCGTACGCGGCACTGCTGGCCGTCAACGCGCTCGTGCTCGATCCGCTCGCGGCGGTGCCCGGGGCGACCCTGCCCGAGATCCACGCCCGCGTCCGGGCTGCCGGGTTCTCCGTCGCCGGTGACGTCCGGGGCGTCGTGGTCGTCGCGTCGATCGGGGTGGTCCTGGCCCTCGCCGCGTCGGTCGTCGGGCTCGCGGCACGGCTGCCCGCGACGGTGGTCGCGGTCATGCACCTCGGCGTCCTCGCGGCGGGCGCGCTCGCGACCTTCCAGTCGGGGTTCTGGCTCGGCATGGACGTCGCCGACACGTTCGGCACGAGCGGCGGCGCGCACACGATCTGGGCGGGCGTGCTGTACCTGACGAGCCTCGCCGCGTTCGTCGCGATCCCGGTCGTCCTGTTCCTCACCGCTGTCCGCACCCGCAACACGCAACGTCGGCGACGGCTCGCAGCGGTGTAGCGCTGCGAGGAACCGCCGACTTTGTGTTCCGCGGGAGGGACGGACGGGAGGCACGGGGCGGGCCGCCACGCGCCTCCCGTCCGTCGCCTACCGCGGTTCGCTCGTCTTCTCGCCCTCGACCTGCTCGTCGGTCGCCTTCGCGCCCTCGGCGCCGCTCGAGCGGCCACCGCCGACGACGACGTCGTCCTCGTCGAAGCCGAACGCGATGTCCGGTGCCTCGAGCCGCACCCGGTCGGCCGACTCGTCGTCGGGCTGCAGCTGCGACTCGCGCTCGGCGGCGACGCGCTTCAGGTAGTTCGACACCTCGTGCTCGGTCGTCTCCTGGTCCCACCCGAGGACACCCGCCATGAGCTTGGCGGCGACCGGGGCCGCCTCCTCGCCGCGGTCCCACGCCTCGATCGAGATCCGGGTGCGACGGGCGAGGACGTCCTCCAGGTGCAGGGCCCCCTCGTGCGAGGCGGCGTACACGACCTCGGCGCCGATGTAGTCGTCCGCCTGCGGCAGCGGCTCGGCGAGCGACGGGTCCTGCTCCACGAGCTGCAGCACCTCGGTCGCCTGCGTGCCGTACCGGTTCAGCAGGTGCTCGATCCGGACCTTGTGCACGCCGAACTGCCTCGCGGTCCGTCCGCGACGGTTCCACGCGGCCGGGTAGCCCTCGGCGCCGACCAGCGGGATGTCCTCGGTCGTCGACTCCGGGATCTTCCCGTCCATGGCGGCCACCGCCTCGTCGATGGCGTCCTTGCCCATCACGCGGTAGGTCGTCCACTTGCCACCCGCGACGACCACCAGGCCCGGGGCGGTGTGCGCGACGACGTGCTCACGGCTGAGCTGCGACGTCTGGTCCGACTCCCCCGCGAGCAGCGGTCGGAGGCCGGCGTAGACGCCCTCGACGTCCTCGCGGGTGAGCGGCACCGCGAGCACCTTGTTCACGTGCTCGAGGATGTAGTCGATGTCCGCAGCCGTCGCCGCCGGGTGCGCCTTGTCGAGGTTCCAGTCGGTGTCCGTCGTGCCGACGAGCCAGTGCCGGCCCCACGGGATCACGAAGAGGACGCTCTTCTCGGTGCGGAGGATCATGCCGGTGTTCGACTGGAAGCGGTCGCGCGGGATGAC
>CAJYIG010000100.1 GCA_913774725.1 uncultured Curtobacterium sp.
ATGGTCCCCCGACGTCACGGACATGTCTACGCCGGACGGCTGCGGGCGCTCCCAGCGGCGCGTGCCGGCACCGGACCAGTGCCGCGATGGGTGTGGCGCCGCTGCGGGCGTCGGGCCGCCCCCAGGAGCGGGGCCGTACCGGGACGGCCGTGCCCGGGCGTCAGACGATCCGGGTCGTCACCGTCCCGACCCCGCGGACGGAGCCCGCCACGACGGCACCGCGCTGCAGCGGTCCGACGCCTTCGGGTGTGCCGGTGAACAGCAGGTCGCCCGGAGCCAGGGTCACCCACCGGGAGAGTTCCGCGACGGTCTCGGCGACCGACCAGATCTGGTCCGCCAGGTCGCCCGACTGTCGGAGCACGTCGTCCACCCGGAGCTCGATCGCGCCCGCGGTCGGGTCGACGCCCGCCGCCGGGACGAGAGCGCCCACCGGAGCCGAGGCGTCGAAGCCCTTCGCGAGGTCCCACGGACGGCCGAGCCGCTTCGCCTCGGCCTGCAGGTCGCGCCGGGTCAGGTCGATCCCCACGCCGTAGCCCCACACCAGGTCGAGGGCGTCCGACACGGGCACGTCGGACCCGCCGCGGCCGAGCGCGACGACGAGCTCGACCTCGTGCTCGAGCCGGTCGGTCCCGGGCGGGTAGGGGGTGTCCGCGCCGTCCGTGACGAGTGCACTCGCGGGCTTCGAGAAGAAGAAGGGTGGCTCGCGGTCCGGGTCGTGCCCCATCTCGCGCGCGTGCGCCGCGTAGTTGCGACCGACGCAGTACACGCGACGGACGGGGAACCGCCCGCCGGACGTGGTCGGCAGTGAGGGCTGGTCCGGAGCGGGGATGACGAGGTCCTGCACGTGCTCAGCCTGGCACGTCAGTCTTCGGTGCTCGCAGTCGCGTGCTCCAGCGCTCGACGACGGGCGCGCTCCTGGCGCTCCCGCCACTCCTGCCTGAGGTCCTCGAGCAACTCCAGCCGCCCCTCCGGCTCGACGAGCGGGCCGTAGTGCGGGTCCGCCAGCAGGTTCCTGACAGCTCGCTCGACCCTGGCGAGTCGACGCTCGAACAGGTCGTCGGGCTCATCCGTGATCATCTCGTTCGTCCTCCTTCGCCGTGCCCCGTCTCCGGAGGCGCCGTCGTTCCACTTTCTCGAGTTCCGTCAGGACCCATTCGTCATCGCGGGTGACCCACGAGCGGGTCGCCAGGGCGTAGGTCATGAGCGCCGCTACGTCGTGGTCGACCGGGTCTCGTGAGAGCGCCCGCTCGACCACCCACGTCCAACGCTGCCACCAGAGGTCCCGGTGCACCGAGAACTCGGTATTCCGCCGCGTCCGCCGTCCCTCGAGGACGGTCACGACCACGCTCGCTGCGGCCACCGCAGCGCCGACCAGCGCGACCACCGCGCTCACCCATCCGCCGTCCATGCCCGCGAGCCTGACAGCACAGGACCGGCCACGCGGCGGGCGTGACCGGTCCTGTGGACGGTGCGGAGTGCCTCCAGGCTGTGCAGGAGGACCTGCCCGCCGGAGGGGCCGGACGGGCGTCAGTTGCCGGGCGCTGCGCCCTCCGTCTCGCCGGCACCGGGGTCGCCCCCGGTCCCGCCGTCGGTCGGCTCGTCCTGCGGCCAGCCCCGGAACTCCCAGCCCGACAGCGACGGGTGGTCCTCGCCCTTCGTGTAGGCGAAGGTCCGCGCGGCGTCCCGCGCCTCGGTGAGCTTCGCGAGCAGGTCCGCGTGCGCGTCGGCGTCGACCCGGGACAGGGCGTCGTGCGCCAGCGAGAAGCGGTCCATCTCGTTGAGCATGAGCATGTCGAACGGCGACGTGGTCGTGCCCTGCTCGAGGAAGCCGTGCACGTGCAGGTCGTCGTGCCCGTGCCGGCGGTAGGTCAGCTGGTGCACGAGCGACGGGTAGCCGTGGAAGGCGAACACCGTCGGGGTGCCGGGCAGGAAGACCTCGTCGTAGCGCTCGTCGCTGATCGGGTGCTCGTGCTTCCGCGGGTCGCCGAGGGACAGCAGGTCCACGACGTTGACGAAGCGCACCCCGACCTCGGGAGCGTGCTTCCGGATGATGTCCGCGGCCGCGACGGCCTCCACCGTCGGCACGTCGCCGGCACTCGCGAGGAGCACGTCCGCGCGGCCGACGGTCTGCTCCGTGCCGGCCCAGTCCCAGACGCCCAGCCCCGCCGCCGCGTGCGCGACGGCGTCCTCGATCGACAGGAACACGGGCTCCGGGTGCTTGCCCGCGATGATGACCTCGATCCGGTCGGTCGTCTCGAAGGCGTGCGCGGCGACGGCGAGCAGGGTGTTCGCGTCCGCCGGCAGCTTGATCCGGACGAGGTCCTGCTGCTTCGACGCGACGACGTCGAGGAACCCGGGGTCCTGGTGCGAGAAGCCGTTGTGGTCCTGGCGCCAGACGTGCGACGACAGCAGGATCGACAGGTTCGACACCGGTGCGCGCCAGTCGATGTCGGTCGACGACTCGAGCCACTTGGCGTACTGCCCGACCATCGAGTCGATGATGTGCGCGAACGCCTCGTAGGTGTTCAGCAGACCGTGGCGGCCGCTCAGCACGTAGCCCTCGAGCAGGCCCTCGAGCAGGTGCTCGGACAGGACCTCGATCACCCGGCCGCGGGCGCCGAGGTGCTCGTCGCCGGCAGCCCGGCGCGCCCGCCACACGCGCGAGGTCACGTCGAACACGGCGTCGAGCTTGTTCGAGATCGTCTCGTCGGGGCCGAACAGGCGGAAGGACGATCCGTTGCGCGAGGTGAGTTCGGCGAGCCACGGCCCGAGGGTCGCCGTCGAGCTGGCGTCCTCGCCGACCGGCACCGCGTAGGGCTCGAGCGGTGGCCGGTCGAGGGCCGTGCGGATCCGACCGCCGTTCGCGTGCGGGGTGGCGCTCATCCGGTGGTCGCCCTGCGGGCGGATGGTCGTGAGGATGCCGGTCGGCTGGCCGTCGGCGTCGAAGAGCTCGTCCGGACGGTAGCTCCGCATCCACTCCTCGAGCTGCTCGCGGTGCCCGGCGTCCTCGCGGACCGCGGGCAGGGGGACCTGGTGGGCGCGGAACGTGCCCTCGACGCGCTCACCGTCGACCTCCTGCGGGCCGGTCCAGCCCTTCGGGGTACGGAGCACGATCATCGGCCACCGCGGCCGCAGGTCGGCTGCGCCTGCCGGCTGTCCGATTGCGGCCCGCTGCGCCTGTGCCCGTGCCGCGGCCTGGATGTCGTCGATGCTCGCGAGCGCCCGACGCAGTGCACCGTCGAACAGTGCGTGCACCGCGAAGGGGTCGTGGTCCACGCGCGCTGAGTCGACGACGATCGGGTCGTACCCGAGGCCGCGGAAGTACGCGGTGAGGTCCTCGTCCGGGATCCGGGCGAGGATCGTCGGGTTCGCGATCTTCCAGCCGTTGAGGTTGAGGATCGGCAGCACCGCCCCGTCGGACACCGGGTCGAGGAACGTGTGCGCCTGCCACGACCCGGACAGCGGTCCGGTCTCGGCCTCGCCGTCGCCGACGACACAGGCCACCACGAGGTCGGGGTTGTCGAGGGCCGCGCCGTACGCGTGCGCGAGGGAGTAGCCGAGCTCGCCGCCCTCGTGGATCGAGCCGGGCGTCTCCGGAGCGGCGTGCGACGGGATGCCGCCGGGGAACGAGAACTGCCGGAAGAACTTCCGCAGGCCCTCCGGGTCCGGCGTGATGTCGGGGTACAGCTCGCCCCAGGTCCCCTCGAGCCAGGCGTTGGCGTTCATCGCGGGACCACCGTGCCCGGGACCGCACACGTAGAGCAGGTCGCGGTCGGTCTCGGCGATGAGCGCGTTGCAGTGCGCGTACACGAGGTTGAGCGCAGGCGAGGTGCCCCAGTGCCCGAGCAGGCGCGGCTTGACGTCGTCCGGGTCGATGGGGCGGGTGAGCAGCGGGTTGTCGAGCAGGTAGATCTGCCCGACGGTCAGGTAGTTCGCGGCACGCCACCAGGCGTCGATCGCCCGGATCCGGTCGGTGCTCGGGATGTGTGCGGGGGCCATGCCCTCACGCTACGGAGTGGGGGACAGGATCTCCCCAGGAACGTCGTCCAATCCGATCCGACGAGGGCGCCGAAACACTGTCACAAGCCGGGAAACACCCGGAGCGCTCACCAGCCGCAGGTAGCTGGTTCTCCACCCCTCTGCGGGGTGTGTTCGGCGCGCACTCAGGGAATCGCGCCGAGCGCGACAACGGAAGGAACCATCATGCGCAAGT
>CAJYIG010000101.1 GCA_913774725.1 uncultured Curtobacterium sp.
ACATGCTCGACGCCTGCGCCCGCGAGGACAGCCGCGCCTACCTCGAGGCCGACGTCCGCTTCCACCGCGCGCTGCTGACCGGATCAGGCAACGCCGTCTTCACCCACTTCGCGGGGACCGTCGAGGCACTGCTGCGGACGCGGACCTCGGAGTCACGCGACACCATCTCCCGCTGGACCCGCGACGCCGCCGTCCGGCACGAGGCGGTCGCGCTGGCGGTCGTCGCCGGGAACGCCGCCGCGGCCGGCGAGGCCGCCACGGCACTGCTGCGCGTCACGCGCGACGAGTTCATCGCCGAGGCGCCGGGCGCCTGACGGGCGCGTGATGGGAAGGAACGGGCGGACGGGAGGCTCGTGGCGGCCCCGACACGCGCCTCCCGTCCGACGCCGACCCACCTCGACCACGGCGCTCTCGCCTCGCGCGGGACTCCGCGGCCCACGCTCCACGCCGCCCGCGGGTCAGCGCCGAGCGCGCGCGAACAGCCGGGGTCCGCGCAGGCGGAGCCGCATCGTCACCGTGCCGAGCCACCGGTCGTACTTGAAGCCGACCTTGCCCATGCGACCGACCTCCTCGAAGCCGAGCCGCTCGTGCAGGCGGATGGAGGCCTCGGCCTGCCGGTCGGCGATCACGGCGATGACCTCGCGGACACCGGCGGCGCGGCACTCCTCGAGCAGGGCCTCCATGAGCGCGCGCCCGAGACCCTTGCCGCCCGATGCGGCACCGAGGTAGATCGAGTCCTCGACGACGTGGTTCGACCGGTCGCGGGGGTTCCACGGGTCGACCAGCGCGTACCCGAGGATCTGCCCCGACGGGTTCTCCGCGACGAGGAACGGCAACCCGCGGCGACGGACCTCGTCGTAGCGCTGCTTCCACCGGGCGAAGGTGAAGGCCGACGGGTCGAACGTGACCGAGGAGTTCCGGACGTAGTGCGTGTGGATCTCGCGGACGTCGGGGAGGTCACGCGGCTCGGCGGCGCGGATCGTGTACGAGAACGTCGCCTCGGCGGGCACGGGCGCCCGCAGGTGTCGCGGCAGGACACGGCGGCGCTGGTATTCCTCCTCGAGCACGGTCCGAGCCTACGGGGTGCGGTCCGGCCGGGGACGCTGCGCCGCGGCGGTCAGGCGGGGAGTCTCCAGTCGACCGGGTCCGCGCCCTGCTCGCGGAGCAACGCGTCGACCTGCGAGAACGGCCTGCTGCCGAAGAAGCCCCGCGACGCGCTGAGCGGTGACGGGTGTGCGGACGCCACCACCGGGGTGTCGCCGAGCAGCGGGCGGACCGACGCGGCCTGCGCGCCCCACAGCACGGCGACCAGGGGCTTCCCCCGGGCGACGAGCGCCCGGACGGCCTGGTCGGTGACGGCTTCCCAGCCCTTGCCGCGGTGGCTGCCGGCGGCACCGGCCTCGACGGTCAGCACCCGGTTGAGCAGCAGGACGCCCTGCTCCGACCACGCCCGCAGGTCGCCGTGCTGCGGCGGGGTCGTGCCGAGGTCGTCGTGGAGCTCGCGGTAGATGTTCGCCAGGCTCCGCGGGACCGGCCGCACGTGCGGGTCGACCGCGAAGGACAGTCCGATCGGGTGCCCCGGCGTCGGGTACGGGTCCTGGCCCACGACGAGCACCTTCACGTCGTCGAAGGGCTGCGTGAAGGCCCGCAGGACGACGTCGCCGGCGGGCAGGTAGTGACGACCGGCGGCGACCTCGTCCCGGAGCCAGTCCCCCATCCGGTGCACGTCGTCCTCCACCGGCGCGAGGGCCTCGGCCCACCCGGGGTCCACGAGGTCCCGCAGCGGATGCGGCTGCACGGGGTTCAGGCGCCCATGGTCGCGACGGAGACGGACTCGTCCCCCGCGACCACGCGCCAGACGCTGCCCGTCCCGCGGACCTCGAGCGCGCCCTCGCCGACGACCAGCGCGGTGTCCTCGTCGATCGCGAGCCCGGCCGTGACGAACTCGGCCTCGGCCGCGGCGATCAGCCGGGCGAGCGTGCCGGCCTGCACGGCGTGCACGTCGATCGTCAGGTCGACGAGCCCGAGCCCCTCGCGGAGCTCCACCTCGTCCAGCCCCTCGGACGAGTCCTGCGGGCAGACCTCGACGCCGCCGATGCGCCAGCCGCCGACGAGTGCCCGGTCGGCCGCGACCATCGCGCCGGCCGAGAAGCCGAGGTACGGCAGCCCGTCGGAGACCAGCAGCCGGATCTGGTCGACGAGCGGCTGGATCGCGTCGAGGTAGGCCGGGGTGACGCCGCCGCCGATCACCAGCGCGTCCACGTCGCTGAGGACGGTGGTGGCGAAGACCTCGCCCGCTGCGACCTCGGTCACCAGGACCTCTGCCTGCCGGGCGCCACCGAGCACCTCGGCGATGTCCGGGGTCGACGACGGGGTCGCACCGGACGGACCGGTCACGGAGAGCAGGGCGATCCGGGGCACGCTCCGGCCGACGGCGGCGGAGCGCGCGGTGGCCTCGGCCAGGAACGGGGCGGCGACGTCGGAGGCGACGAGGGGACCCCCGCCGACGAGGTGGATGCTCACGACTCGGCCGTCACCGGGGCGAGGGCGCTCCACGGGAAGGTGATCCACCCGTCGACACGACGCCAGACGTGGTCGGGCTCGAGCACGGTGCCGGGCTTCGAGTACAGGCAGGCGCTCCGGACGTCCGCGCCGGCGTTCCGGATGATGTCGACCACCAGGCGGAGGGTGCGCCCGGAGTCGGACACGTCGTCGACGACCAGGACGCGCTTGCCCGACAGGCTCGGTGCGTCGAGTGCGGGCGACAGGATGACGGGCTCGTCCAGGCGCTGCTCGACGTCGGTGTAGAACTCGACGTTGATGGAGCCGCACTCCTTGGTGCCGAGCGCGTAGGCCACGGCTCCGGCGATGATCAGCCCGCCGCGCGCGACCGCGACGACGACCTCCGGCTCGAAGCCGGACGACAGGACGTCCTTGGCGAGCAGCCGTGCCGCGTCGCCGAACTCCAGCCAACCGAGCACCTCGGGCCCGCTCGTCACGGTCACGGTCGAGGGCGCCTGCTCGGCGTGCCCGGGTTCGCTGCTGATCGGCATCCGCCCACGGTACCGGCAGGGAGCCACCCGCCGCGACCCGTGCGCCCACACCGCGCGCGCCGGGGCCGGTGCGCAGCCCCCACCGCCTGCGTCGGGACCGGGCGACCGGCCCGCAGCGCGTCAGCTCCTGGGCGTCAGCGGCCCACGGGCGAGCTTGTGCTGCGCGGACTGTGCGACCGGCCGCACCGTCACCAGATCGAGGTTGACGTGCGCCGGCAGCTCGACCGCGTGCACGATCGCCTCGGCGACGTCCTCGGCGACGAGCGGTTCCGGGGCGACCGCGCGAAGGCCGAAGCGGTGTA
>CAJYIG010000102.1 GCA_913774725.1 uncultured Curtobacterium sp.
CATCTTCTTCAGCGACATCGTCGTGCCGATCAAGCTCGCGGGCGTGGACGTCGAGATCGTCCCCGGTCGCGGCCCGGTGCTGGGCTCCCCGATCCGCACGGCGGCGGACGTGGACGCGCTCGCTCCGCTCGACCCCGCGGCCCTGGCGCCGATCACCGAGGCCGTGCAGCGAACCGTCGCGGAGCTCGGCGACACCCCGCTCATCGGGTTCGCCGGAGCGCCGTTCACCCTCGCCGCGTACCTGGTCGAGGGTGGTCCGTCCAAGGACCACATCCGCGCCCGCACCCTCATGCACAGCGACCCGGAGACCTGGGCGCGTCTGCTCGACTGGGCCGCCGGCGTCTCGGGGGCGTTCCTCCGGGCACAGGTGACCGCCGGCGCCTCGGCCGCGCAGCTCTTCGACTCGTGGGTCGGTTCGCTGTCCCGCACGGACTACGTGGCCTCGGTCGCGCCGCACTCCGCGACGGCGCTGTCGCACGTGGCCGACCTCGGCGTCCCGCGCATCCACTTCGGCGTCGGCAGCGGCGAGGTCCTGCACGAGATGACGACGCTGGGCGACCCGGCCGACACCGTCGCCGTCGATGCCGTCGGCGTCGACTGGCGCGTCCCCCTCGACGATGCAGTCCGCCGCGTCGGCACCGGGGTCACCGTGCAGGGCAACATCGACCCCGCGATGCTCGCCGCCCCGTGGCAGGTCCTCGAGGACCACGTGCGCGACGTCGTCCGTCGTGGTGGCGCGGCCCGGGCGCACGTCGTCAACCTCGGGCACGGTGTCCCGCCGGAGACCGATCCGGCCGTGCTCACCCGCGTGGTCGAGCTGATCCACGGGCTGGGCGACGGGACGGGAGCCGCAGCGTGACCGACGTCGTCGTGGTCGGGGGTGGCGTCGCCGGCCTGGTCGCCGCCCGTGACCTGGCGAAGGGCGGCGCGCACGTCGTGCTCGTCGAGGCCGGGGCCCGCCTGGGCGGCATGATCCGCCGGCACACGGTCGCCGGGCTCGACCTCGACCTGGGAGCGGAGTCCTTCGCGACCCGGACCGACGCCGTCGAGCGGCTCGCGATCGAGCTCGGCCTGGGGAACGACGTCGTGTCGCCGGACCCGCGTGGTGCGTGGCTGATGACCCGCGACGGCCGGACCGCCCCGATCCCGCAGACCGGGTTCCTCGGCATCCCGGGCAGCCCGATGGCCGCCGACGTCCTCGCGGTGATCGGCCAGGGCGGTGGGCTCCGCGCGCAGATGGACTCGCTGCTGCCCTCGCCGATCGGTGCCCGGGCGCAGTCGCTCGGCGCCCTGGTCCGCAAGCGCATGGGGGAGCGCGTGCTCGACGACCTGGTCGTCCCGGTCGCCGGCGGTGTGTACTCGACGCACCCCGACCAGCTCGACCCCGACCGCGTGGCCCCCGGACTCCGTGCGGCCCTGCAGCGCGAGGGCTCGCTCGCCCGCGCCGTGCTCGCGCTGCGCTCCCGGGCCACCGCGGGGTCGGCGGTGCAGGGCATCCGCGGCGGCATCGCCCGACTCGTCGACGAGCTCGTCGCCGACATGACGACCTACGGGGTCGAGGTCCGGCTGGGCCCCCGCGCGACGGCGATCGAGCGCTTCGCCGTCGAGACCGTGACGGCCGACGGCACCCGGGAGCGCCTGCCGGCCCAGCACGTCCTCGCCTCGACCGCCGACCCGGCCCGCACCGCAGCGCCGGACCGCACGGGCATCGAGCTCGTGACGCTCGTGGTCGACCAGCCGGAGCTCGACGCGGGCCCCCGCGGTACCGGGATGCTCGTGCACCCCGACGCCGACGGGGTCCGGGCGAAGGCGCTCACGCACGCGACCGTGAAGTGGCCGTGGCTCGCCGAGGCCGCACAGGGTCGGCACGTGCTGCGGCTGAGCTACGCGACGCGACCTGACGGCGACGACGCGAGCCGAGGCGCGACGCGACCGGACGGTGACGGGACGGAACCGACGGAGACGGGGACGAGCCTCCCGGTCGACCCGGACGACGCTGTCGGGACCCGCGCCACCCGCGACGCCACCGCGCTGCTCGGCGTCCCGGTAACCGCCGACCGCGTCCTGGGCGCCGCCCGCGTGCACTGGTACGGGCCCGACCTGACCGCTGCCGGCCTGGCCGAGGGCGTCATCGGCATCGGTGAGACGTCGTCCGGCCGTGGCCTGGCCGGCATCGTCGCCGCTGCCCGGACGTCCGCTGCACGCATCCTGGGATCCTGAGCGGACCGGGGAGCACCCGAGGGCTACTGTGGATGAACGCCGGACGTATTCCGTTCGGCGCATGACCACCGCACACCCTCAACAACGGAGGATCGCACATGCGAGGCAAGCTCCTGTTCGTCGCCGGCGCCGCACTCGGGTACGTCCTGGGATCGCGAGCCGGACGGGCGCGGTACGAGCAGATCAAGACCGTCAGCGGCAAGATCTGGAACAACGGCAACGTCCAGAAGGGCGTGCACCAGGCCGAGGAGTTCATCCAGGACAAGGGTCCGGACGTGGCCGAGTTCGTCGGTGAGCAGACCAAGAAGGTCGTCCGCAAGGTCAGCCAGAAGAAGGACGCCGCCTCCTCATGACCGACACCCGCGACCGCAAGTCGCGATCGTTGTTCGGTCTGGTCGGGGACATCCCGAAGCTGGTCAAGAACCTCGTCAAGGGCGAGATCGACCTGCTGAAGGCCGAGATGATCGCCAAGGCGAAGGTCTTCGGACTCGCCGCCGGGCTCCTCATCGGCGCGCTCGTCATCGTGCTCTACGCGATCGGCGTGCTGCTGACCGCCGCCGTGATGGGCCTCGCGACCGTGATGCCGGCGTGGCTCGCCGCGCTGCTGCTCGCCGTCGTCATGCTGATCGTCGCCGGCATCCTCGGGTTCGTCGGCTGGAAGCGCTTCAAGAAGGGCCTGCCCCTCACGCCGAAGCGCACGATCGACAGCGTCAAGGACGACATCAACGCCGTGAAGGGCTTGGGCAACAAGCCCGGCCAGCACGACCGGATCACCCGCTCCTGAGCGGGACGACCGACACCCCCACCGGAGGACCCCTGTGACCGATCAGCACGACGACCTGGCGAACCGCGTCGCGGCGACCCGCACGCAGCTGTTCGAGACGCTCGACGCCATCGAGGACAAGCTCAACGTGCCGAAGCAGCTCGGCATCGCGGCGTCGAAGGTCAAGCAGGGGATAGACGAGAAGCCGGTGCCCTACCTGGCCGGCCTCGCAGCCGGTGTGGCGGTGGTCGGGAGTATCGTCGTAGCGGTGCTCCGACGGCGGTAGACCGCCTCTGATCGGTGGTCCTCCGGGCGCGGCGCGCAGCCACGACCCAGGCAACCGACAAGACGAGGAACCATGAGCTCCGACGTGCACGCAGCCCCGCACGAGAACGTCCCCGACCACGCCGCCGGCGCCCCCGCGCACGGCGGCAGCCCGGCGCACGAGACCGACCCGGCGAGCGGGATCGACCCGAACCTCCTCACCGCGTACGCGCTGTGGGCCGTGTTCCGGCGTCCGCTCGGACCGATCCACCGCGTCGGTGACGACGCCGTCGCCGAGCTCGACGCCGCCGTCGCCCGCGCGGCCGACGCCGGTGTCACGATCCGCGGCTTCTACGACGTCTCCGGCTTCCGCGCCGACGCCGACGTCATGATCTGGCTGCACGGCGACGACGCACAGGCGATCCAGGGCGCGCTGCGCGACCTCCGTCGCACCGCGCTGTTCCAGGACGCCGAACCGGTCTGGCACGCGATGGCGATGCACCGCGAGGCCGAGTTCAACAAGCGCCACACGCCGGCGTTCCTGCGCGGCAAGGACCCCGAGGCCTGGATCACGGTGTACCCGTTCGTCCGGTCGTTCGAGTGGTACCTCCTGCCGGAAGAGGAGCGCTCGAAGATGCTCCGCGACCACGGCATCGCCGGCGCGAAGTACCGCCGCGTGCTGACGAACACCATCGCGACCTTCGCCCTGAGCGACTACGAGTGGATCCTGCCCCTCGAGAGCCCCGAGCTCGTCGACCTCGTCGACCTCATGCGCGACCTGCGCTACACCGAGGCGCGCCTGCACGTGCGCGAGGAGGTCCCCTTCTTCACCGGTCGTCGGGTGACGACCGCCGAACTGCCGGAGGTGCTGTCGTGACCGACACCAGCCAGATCACCAACGGGAAGGTCCTCGCCGCGACGCCCGCGGCCGTCGACGGCCCCGAGCACGTCGAGGTCCCGACCGCGTACGACGCGATCCTGCTCACCGGCTTCGGCGGTCCCGAGGGCCAGGACGACGTCATCCCCTTCCTCCGCAACGTCACCCGCGGCCGCGGCATCCCGGACGAGCGCCTGGAAGAGGTGGCGCACCACTACCGCCACTTCGGCGGCGTGAGCCCGATCAACGCGCAGAACCGCGCGCTCAAGGCGGCGCTCGAGGGTGAACTCGCGAAGCGCGGTATCGACATGCCGGTGCTCTGGGGCAACCGGAACTGGGCGCCCTACCTCGAAGAGGCCTTCACCGAGGCCGCCGACAAGGGCTACACCAAGCTCATCGCGATCGCGACGAGCGCCTACTCGTCGTTCTCGAGCTGCCGGCAGTACCGCGAGGACTACGCCCGCGTGCTCACCGAGACCGGCCTGATCGACACGATCCAGGTCGACAAGGTCCGCCAGTTCTTCGACCACCCGGGCTTCGTGCGCCCGTTCGTCGACGGTGTCCGCGACGGCATGGCCCGCGCGATCCGCGAGAACGAGGGCCTCGACGTCGCGACCGAGCTCCACATCCTGTTCTCGACGCACTCGATCCCGTCCACCGACGCGGCGAAGTCGGGCCCGGACTACCGCGGCTTCGACGAGCACGGCGCGTACGAGGCCCAGCACCTGGCCGTCGGCGAGGTCGTCCTCGAGCAGGCGTGGACCGAGCTGCTCGAGCAGCCGGAGTTCGCGCACCTGCAGGGCACCTCCAAGCCCGCGTGGAAGCTCGTCTACCAGTCGCGGTCGGGCCCCCCGACGCAGCCGTGGCTCGAGCCGGACATCAACGACTACATGAACGAGGAGCTGAAGGGCGGCCCGACCCGCGCGGTGCTCATCGTGCCGCTCGGCTTCGTGAGCGACCACATGGAGGTCATGTGGGACCTCGACGAAGAAGCGACCGAGACCGCGGGTGAGCTCGGCTTCTGGTCGCTCCGCACGCAGACGCCCGGCGTCGACCCGGCGTACGTCGCAGGGCTCGTCGACCTGGTGCTCGAGCGCGTCAACGGCACCCCGACCAGCGAGCGTCCGCACCTGACCGACATCGGTCCCTGGTACGACGTGTGCCGACCGGGCTGCTGCGAGAACGTGCGTGCCGGGTTCAAGCCGGCCGCGGCCGGGGTCGCTCCGTGACGGACGGCCACAGCGCGACGGCCTCCGACGGTCCGGCCCCGATCCGGCTCGGCACCCGTGCCAGCCGGCTCGCGGTCGCGCAGTCGCAGGACGTCGCCGACCGCCTGGCGAAGGCCGCGGGTCGCCCCGTCGAGCTCGTCACCGTGACGAGCGAGGGTGACACGAACCGTGCGTCGCTCGCGAGCCTCGGTGGAACGGGTGTCTTCGCCAGTGCCCTGCGCGAGGCCCTGGTCGCGGGTGAGGTCGACGTGCTCGTGCACTCGCTGAAGGACCTGCCGACCGCTCCGTACGAGGGACTCACGATCGCGTCGGTGCCGAAGCGTGCCGACGCCCGTGACGTCCTCGTCGCGCGGAACGGCGCGACGGTGGACACCCTGCCCGAGGGCGCGAAGGTCGGCACGGGCTCGCCCCGCCGGGTCGCGCAGCTCAAGGCGAAGCGTCCCGACCTCGACGTGATCGACATCCGCGGCAACATCGACACCCGCCTCGGGCGCGTGGACGACGACCTCGATGCGGTGGTGCTGGCCGCCGCCGGCCTCGGTCGCATCGACCGGCTGAACGCGGCGACCGAGCTCCTCGACCTCGGTTTCTGGCCGAGTGCTCCCGGCCAGGGCGCGCTCGCGGTCGAGATCCGAGCGGACGAGACGGACCGGAGCCTGCTCGCCGCGCTCCGCAAGCTCGACCACGCGCCGACGCGCCTGACGGTGACCGCCGAGCGCG
>CAJYIG010000103.1 GCA_913774725.1 uncultured Curtobacterium sp.
AGGACCACGACATGGACGACGAGGCGATCTCCCGCTCGCTGACCGACGGCATCCGCCGCGTCCCCGGCGTCACCGGCGTCTACCCGCCGCGCCCGGTCGCCGCCGTCGCCGAGACCGTCGTCGACGCGGTGACCCCTGCGCCGCTCCGCCTGCACGACCCGGACGTCCTGGTCGACGTCGACCGGCACGGCGGCCGGGTGCACGTCGTCACTCGCATCAGCGTCGACGGCGGCCGACCCGCCGCGGAGACGCTCCGCGCGGTCGGTGAGTGCGTCCGCGACCTGCTCGACAGCGACACGACCACGACGGCGGACCTGGTCAGCGTGACCGTCCACCTCGTCGAGGACCCGGTCTCGCCCGACCACACCGCCGACGAGGGCCCTCGCCCGACCGACGCGACCCAGCCGGACCGGTGAGCGGTCGCCGCGGGCTGACCGCGGGGGCGACCCCGACGGAGACGGACGGGGCACCGGACGGGAGGCGCGTGGCGGGCTGGCGACGGGCCTCCCGTCCGCCACGGGGCCGGGTCGACGGCGCGTGGCCGACGTGCGCGTGCCATGATCCGGTGTGCACATCGAGGACTTCCCGGCTCCGGACACCGCCGCTGCCCGTGCGGCCGTCTCGCTCGCCGAGCGCTACCAGTCGCCCGCGATCACCGCGCACGCGGTCCGGTCCTGGTACTGGGCGGCCGGCTTCGCGGCGCTCGACGGGCTGACCGGCGTCGACCACGAGCTGCTCTGGGTCGCGGCGCTCCTGCACGACATCGGGACCGTCACCGAGTTCGACGCCCACACGGTGTCCTACGAGCACGCCGGCGGGCACGTCGCCGTCGCCCTGACGACCGGAGCCGGGTGGACGGTGGAGCGGCAGCAGCGTGTGCTGGACGTCGTCGTCCGCCACAACTGGCCGAGCGTCGACGTGGGTCTCGACCTCGAGGGGCACCTGCTCGAACGGGCGACCGGCCTCGACGTCTCGGGAGCGGGAGCCGACCTGCTCCCGGAGCCGTACCTGCGCGAGGTCCTGGCGGTGCACCCACGCGGCTCGCTCGCGGCGGAGTTCGGCGCGTGCGTGGTCGACCAGGCCGCGCGGAAGCCCGACACCGCGGCGCGACGCCTGGTCGACGGCGGTGTCGTCGAGAAGCTCGCGCGGAACCCCCTCGAGACACTCTCCTGACCGCGACGCACGCGCGCTACCCAGCCGGACGTGGCAGCATCGGGTCATGAGCACCGCTGGCCCCGACGTCCGTCACGTCGTCGAGGCCTCCGGTGACGACCTCGACGCGGCCCGTGCGATGTTCGAGTCGGCGTACGGCGCGTCCGGGTTCCTGCCCGAACGGACCGAGCGGGACTTCGGGTACCGGTTCCGGTCCGTCGGTGACGACACCCTGTCCCTGGACTCGAAGCGGTTCGACGGTCGGATGGCCGGCGAGGTCGACGCGACGAGCCACTACTTCGTGTCGTGGGTCAGCGACGGCGGCGGCTTCCTGGACATCGACCGCGACGAGGTGGCGCTCGCGCCCGGGCGACCGGTGGTGTTCCCGAGCGAGCGCCCGTACCGCTTCGACCTCGCCGACGTCCGGCAGAACGTCGTGCAGTTCGACCGACGCACCCTCGAGCGCACCGCGGCCGAGCTGCACGGGACGGAACCGGCGCCGCTCGTGTTCGACCACGCCGCGCTCCCCCGTCGGCAGGACGTCCGTGCGTGGAACGCCGAACTGCGGGAGACCGCGCAGGTCGTGCTCGGCAGCACGCCGCTGAGCCCGCTCGCGATGGCCGAGGCCACGCGACGGACCGCGGTCGCGATGCTCCGGACCTTCCCCCACACGACGCTCGCGCCGGCCGCACCGGTGCCGGTCGGCGCTCGGGGGCGGGTGCAGCAGGCGATCGAGTACATGCACGCCAACGCCGACACACCGATCACCACCACGGACGTCGCCGAGCACGTCGGACTGAGCGTCCGCGGGCTCCAGCAGGGCTTCCAGCGCCAGGTCGGGATGTCGCCGAACGCGATGCTCCGCGGGATCCGGTTCGACCGGGTGCGGACCGAACTCCGGTACCACTCGGTCGGCGAGACCACCGTCGCCGGGGTCGCACGGCAGTGGGGCTTCGCGCACGCCGGGCGGTTCTCGTCCGCCTACGCGAAGCGGTTCGGCGAGCTGCCGAGCGAGACGCTGCGCGCGCGGCGCTGAGGAGGCCGACCGACCGCTCACCGGTGGAGCGTGTCCCTCGGGAACTCGCCGAACCGGGCGCGGTACGCGCCCGAGAACCTGCCGACGTGCAGGTACCCCCATCGTCGGGCGACCTGGGCGACGGTCGTCGTGGCCGGATCGGCTTCGAGGAGGTCCGCTCGGACGCGTTCCATCCGGTGCTGCTGCACGTACTGCATCGGCGTGACACCGAGCACCCGCTGGAAGGCCTCCTGCGTGCTGCGGGTGCTCATCCCCGCCGCGGCCGCGATCTCCGCGACGGTCAACGGGTGCGCGGCGTTCGCGTGGACGTGGTCCACGGCAGCGCGCACGCGGGCGTTCCGTGGGTACCGCAGGGCCGGGTGCACGGTCTCGACCGGCGGCGACCAGAGCCCGCGGAACGCGGCGGCGACCGACCGGATGGCCCGGTGCCAGGCGAGTGGTGCTGCCGTGCGGTCCCCGACCGACGCGGTCGCACCGGCCATGCCGCGGAGCGTCGTCCGGGCGAGGGAGTGCGTGTGGGGTGGGCCCTGCCTGTGGGCCCTGCCGGGATCGAACCGACGACATCCACGGTGTAAACGTGGCGCTCTACCAGCTGAGCTAAAGGCCCTTCGTTGACAGTCTAGGCGGGGAAAGCCGCAGGCCGATCCGCCATGTCACCCGGGGCCGTCTAC
>CAJYIG010000104.1 GCA_913774725.1 uncultured Curtobacterium sp.
GCTGGATGATCAGCCGCGGCCTGGGGCACGCCGTCGTCCACGGCCACCACTGAGGCCGACACCGAGCGCCGCCGAGCATCACCACTCGGCGGCGCTCCGTCGGGAGCGCGGTCAGAGGGTGACGGTCTCGAACTCGAGGAGTTCCGCGCCGGTGGCGACGGGGTTGCCGCCGCCGTGGTGGGCTCCGGCCTGGCCAGTGCGCCACGCCTGGGAGGAGTCCTCGTCGGCCCAGGTGGAGACGACGAAGTAGCGGCTGCCGCCGGCGGTGGGACGGAGGAGCTGGAAGCCCTCGAAGCCGGGCTGCTGCTCGACGTCGTGGTTCCGGCCGACGAAGCGCGCTTCGAGGTCGGCGCCCTTGCCCTCGGGGACGGTGATGGCGTTGATCTTCACGACGGACATGGTGTTCCTCTCGATGGTGGTCAGTGCTGGTGTGCGTGGGCGGCGGGAGTGACGGTGAACTCGTCGACGTTGCCCATCGCCTCGTGCACGTGCTCGGCGGCATGCTCCGCGATGTGCTCCGCGTCGTGCAGTGCGGTGGCGGTGACCTCGACGGTGGCGGAGCCGGTGAGGCGGTGGCCGACCCACCGGAGGCGGAGGTTCCGCACGCCCTCGACGCCGGTGGTGTGCTCGAGAGCGTGCGCGGCCTTTCCCAGGAGGGTGGGGTCGATGGCGTCCATGAGACGAGCCCCGATGGACTTCACCGTCCCCCAGAGCAGGACCATGATCGAGACGGAGATGAGCAGGCCGATGATCGGGTCTGCGATCGGGAACCCGAGGAGCACGCCGATCGCGCCGAGGACGACCGACAGGGACGTGAACCCGTCGAGGCGGGCGTGGACGCCGTCGGCGACGAGCGCGGCGGAGCCGATCTTCTGGCCGACGCGGATGCGGTAGATCGCGACGGCTTCGTTGCCGGCGAAGCCGATGAGGCCGGCGGCGACGAGCAGCCATGGGTTCTCGATCGGCCGGGGGTTGATGAACCGGTCGATGGCTTGCCAGCCGGCGACGACGGCGGAGAGGGCGACGACGAAGACGATGAACATGCCCGCGAGGTCTTCGGCGCGGCCGTACCCGTAGGTGTAGCGGCGGTTCGCGACCCGTCGGCCGAGGACGAACGCGATCCACAGCGGCACCGCCGTCAGCGCGTCCGCGAAGTTGTGGATCGTGTCCGCCAGGAGCGCGATCGACCCAGTGAACGCGACGATCACCGCCTGCAGCACCGTCGTGGCGAGAAGGATGAACAGGCTGATCTTCAAGGCCCGGACACCCGCGGTGCTGGCTTCCAACGCGTCGTCGATCGAGTCCGCCGAGTCGTGCGTGTGCGGCACGAACAGGTCGTACAGGAACCCCTTCACGCCGCCATGCGGGTGCGAGTGTCCGTGCTCGCCGTGGTCGTGGTCGTGGTCGTGACCGTGACCGTGGGGATGGTCTTGACCGGTGTGGGCCGCAGCGTGGTCGTGGCCGGTCATGCGCTCTCCCGCTCCCCGCGGTGGTGCGGTGCCGCGCCGACGACGTGCTCGGCCTGCTTCACGGCATCGATCACGAGCTCCGACGCATGCTCGTCCGTCAACCGGTAGTAGACCGTGGTCCCCTCCCGGCGGGTCGACACCATCCGTGCCAGACGGAGCTTGGCCAGGTGCTGCGAGACACCTGCAGCACTTTTGTCGACGACCTCAGCCAGCCGGTTCACGGACAGCTCCTCAGCGCCGCGCAGCGCGAGGATGATCTTCACCCGCGTGGCATCCGCGAGCATCGCGAACACCTCCACCGCGAGCTCGACGTACTCGGACTCAGGGCTCAATCCGCAGGGCTGCTTGTCTACGTGCACACGCAGATACTACACAAGCCGATACGGCGTCTCGATGGACGATCGGCTATCGGACGGTCCGAGCGGCGGCCCACTCGCGCTCGAGCATGGCGTACTGGTAGCCGTCGACCCAGCCGAGGTCGGCGTGCCAGGAGTCTTCGATGCCGTGCTGTTCGCGTCGCATGCCGTTCTTCTCGAGGACGCGGGCGGAGGCGACGTTGTCCGCGTTACAGCTCGCGGTGACGCGTCTGAGCCGGAGCACGTCGAACGCTGCGGTCAGGAGGCCGCATGCCAGGTCTGTTCCGAGTCCGTGCCCGGCGAGGTCGGGTTGCAGCATGTAACCGATGACGCCTTGCGTCGCCAGCGGCATACCGGGTTGTCCCAGACCGTCGACGACGTCGAGGAAGCCCAGGCCGGCGAGCTGGCCGTCCAGCTCCGCGATGCAGGAGAAGTCGGTGTCGCTGTCGGGGATGCTGGCCCACTCTCGGGCGTAGGCGTCCGGGTTGACGTGGGTGCGAAGCATGAACCGGTTGATGACCGGGTTGTTTCGCAGCGCGACGAGCTGGTCTGCATCCTCGGGCCGAGGATCGCGGAGGAGGAGGGCTCCGCTCTGCGCGGGCCACGGAGAAGTGCGCACCCTGTCATCCTCCCAAGGGTCCGATTCAGTGAGCGATCGTTCATCGGGACCGCCAGCATCACCCTGAGTGCAGTCGAATCGACAGCTGCCGAGACGAGTGGGACTGTAACTGTGTGGGAGCGATGTCGAAGCGCGCCAAGGGCTGGTTCTTCATCTGGGTCAGCCTGTTGTTTCCTGCAATAGCGATCAGCACGCTCGCCTTCGGGGCGCTCGGCGATCCGGACCGTTCCGACTGGCCTATCTGGACGGGGGTGATCGTGCTGCTGTCGGCAGCCGTTGTTGTTGCTTACATCTGGGTGTTCCGCAGCATGCGCGCTCTCCGAGCGCCGGATCGTAGCGGCCGACAGGCCACCGGTCGGACCGCGCGCGTGAGCATCGTGTCGAGCCAGCAACCAAAGGGTGCAACACAGCGTCTCGCCGCACCGTGGCGTCCGCTGCTCGGCAATCGCTACGCCGTCGAGATCGCGCGCAGGAAGCTCTCTTTCGCCGTCGCGATCTCCGCGCAACTCGCGATCTGGGCGCTGGTTTGGGCCCTCGGACTCATGCACATCGGTCCGACCTGGATCTTCCCGGTCCTGATCATCGGGTCGGGCGCAGTGACGGTCGCGACGATCGTGCGCTTCGGCCGATTCGGTGCGCGGGTCCGGCGCGACCTCGCAGCTCACGGCGTGCACGTGCGGGAGCTCCTGGTCGCTCGAAGACCAGACGACGTCCAGCAGTGGGCGGGCCGAAACCACGTTGATCTCCACGTCGTCGCCCAGATCGGAGACCATCGTCGCTGACAGCGATTGCCCAGCCTCTCCGACTGGCGCCGGGGCTGTCGGGTGTCCGATCAGCTAGTGAGACGTCTCGATAGCGAGCTGGGCGACCTCGACGACTGCATCGGACGGCATGTCCGGGTAGTAGTTCTCGCGGAGTTGCTGCGCGAAGAGCTGCATGTCGGTCTCCGGCGGCTGGTGGGCTTGATCGGGAGTGAGAGTGTCCAGCCGATACCGACGCACGGCGATCACGGTGCCAGCCACCGGTCCTGCCGTCGGGTGCTCGTCGAAGACGAACACGGCTGCTCCCACCGGAACGTCCTCGTTCCATCGAACGGTGGTGACCTTTTCGCCAGACATGACCGCTTCGTGATGCTTGCGATGGAAGTGGATCGTGTTGGGCACTGCACTGACCATGTACCCACTCTGCCGCAGCGGCACAGGGCGGTGACTGGTCGACCAACAGTCCGAGGTGTGCTGCGTCTGATCTGCCATCGGCTGTCGAGACGAACGCGGTCACCGCGCCGAGGCACGATCCGAGCACACTGCGACCGTGCTGGCCGCTGTGGTGCTGACCAACACCCGCACCGACCACGGCCTGACTGGCACGAACCGTTGCCGACCCGGTCGCCGCGAAGCCCTCGCTTCCTGCCGCGACGGCGACATCCTGGTGATCGCGAAGCTGGACCGCGCAGCCAGGAGCCTCCGCGATGCGAAGGACATCGTCGACGAACGCACCGCGAAGAACGTCAGGCTCATCATCGGAGGCTCTGTCCACGACCTCAACGACCCCGTGGTCGGCTGCCGTCCACCGTCCTCGCGGTGGTGGCTGAGCTCGGATCAGACCTGATTCGAGCCCGAGTGCGCGAGGGCATCGAGATCGCGAAGGCGAAGGGGTACCTCCGCGGCCGACAACCCGAGCTCAGCGCCGCGCAGCACCGACATCTCCTCGAGATGAACGAAACCGACACGCACTCGGTCGCCGAGCTCGCCGAACTGTCCGGTATCGACGAGCGACCGTCTACCGATGCATCGACCGTCACGCTCACCCGACCGCTGACCAGGCCGATCCGCTTCCAGGCAAACGCGTCCGAGAGCGGATCGGCTACCCGGACGGCGCGCTACCGAGGCGCGCTTCGCTCCCCGTCGATCACTCACCGAATGAGCGAACGCGCTGTGCCCGTCGACGTTCCGCCCGTGCCTGCTGGGTCGCCGCTGGCGCGATGATGGCGCGCTCATCGCGGAGGGCGATCTGAGCGTGGTGCCGGTTCATCTCGTCGCTGTCCTCGGCGATGAGTTCGATGGCTCGTCGAGGTCGGTCGGGGCGGAACAGCACCGCGCAGCGCACCTCTACCGACTCGTCGCGCGCCAACCGCACCAGCTGGTCGTCATCGGGGTACCGGAGCCCGTTCGCCGCAGCCGCAGCTCGCACAGCACGATGCCGGTCTGTGATGAGCCGCTCCATCTGGTCCAGGGAGATGCGAGGGTTCGACGCGCACATGGCGCGAACCGTCGAGGACGGGTCAGCAAGGAGCGCCTCGAAGATCTGGACGTCGTTGGTGGTCTCTGCTGTCCGCCCTCGAGCTTCGCCGAGGGGATCCACCGCGAGCGTCTGCTGCACGGCGAGAGCCAGTGACCTCTGGTCGTCGTCCGCGTACAGATGGGCGAGGACCGCACGGACCCACTTGTCCGGCGAACTGGACGCAACCTCGTGGAGCTGCGGGCGGTCGTGGAGGGCGGCGGCAGCCGCGAAGCGGACGACGTCGACATCATCGACGAGGAGACGCCCGATCGTCGAGTCGTCCGTTGTGACGTTCTCGGCAACAGCGATCCGCACCGGTCTTGCTTCGTGCTCGGCGAGTGCCCGCAGGGTCGTCACGTCCAGCGATGACTCTGCCTGGAGTCTCGCGGAACGAATGGTGGGCATGGCCATGATCATGGCATCAGACGGCACGGATCAGGCGGGCAGATGTGGTGACGCACACAGTGCTGGGACCGGCGCTCGGCTGTCACGGCAGCCGATCCGTCATCGAGGATCACCCGGATCGGTCCGCGAGTCGGAGTCTCGAGTGCCCGAGAAGAAGGCCCATCTGGCCTGAGAACCGAGAGCGGCCCAGATCGTCACGTGGAGCGAGTGACGGGAATCGAACCCGCGCTACCAGCTTGGGAAGCTGGAGTTCTACCATTGAACTACACTCGCGCATCCCGACCAGCGGGACGCAGCAAGCCTAGCGGATTCTGCGCTGGATGCCAGCCGAGCGCGCGCCGCACGGTCCGTGGCGGCGGCGATCCGTGCCTCCCGGCCGTCGCCGTGTCTCCCCTGTGAGGTCCGTGCGCCGACGGACAGCCCCGGCGGCCGTGTGTACCGTCCAGGGGGTTCCGTCGCCCTACCCGGAGGAGGACCCGGATGGTCAGGCATCCCCTCATCGACGACGTGGTCGGCACCGCCATCGTGGTCCGGTCCGCATCGCCGGTCGTGTGGCTGACGGAGTCGCTCGCCTCGTTGCTGCGTCGTGCGTCCGAGTCCGGCCGCACGGTCGTGCTCCGCACCGGACGGGAGGCCTCGGTCACCCCCGCCCTGCGGCACGCCCTGGGCGTGCACCACGCCGCCTGGGCCGTGGACGGTCCCGACGGCAGCCTGCGGGACGGCCGCACCGGCGTCGCCGCGGCGGGCATCGAGGACTTCGTCCGCCGCGGGCCGGAACTCGTCGGCCCGCCGGCGCCCGGACACCCGGCGGCGACGCACTCGGTCCGCCAGATCAGCATCGACCTGACCCTCCGGCACCACGCCGACCGCGCCGTGGACATCGGCGCCGCGATCGAGGCCCTGTGCGAGACCGTCGGCACCTGCCCGACGCACTGGGGCACCAGCGAACCGCTCACGGTGCCGTGGGACCGCTGGGTCGTGACGCAGTACGCCAAGCACGAGGCCCCGGACGTCTCCACCTCGTACGCGCACGGCGACGGGTTCTCGGCGACGATGACCGCGCACCTGCTCGACGGCGTGGTCGTCGAGACGATGTCGGCGGTGCTGACCATCCCCGAGGACGGCGCCGACCCGGCACTCGCGTCGCGGCTCCTGGACGCGGTGCACCGTGTCGCCGACGAGGTCGAGCCGGTGTTCGGCGTGGTGATGCAGCGCCGCGGCGACGCCGACCACCTGCTCCGCGCGGTCGCCCACGAGGAGCCCGCCCCGCTGGCGGTCGTCGTCGGTCCGGAGGCCGCGGAGTTCCTCGACCGCGACGGCGAGTGGCCGCCGGCGCGGACGACGACGTCGGGGTTCGGTGGCGGCGGGCTGGTCGTGCGGTTCGACGACGGGTGGGAGGCGCTCGAGGCCTTCCTCGACCGCATCGACGAGGACCGCTTCCTGCAGCTCGTCGGCGGCGCACCCCTCGACCCGGCGCACGACGAGGGTGCGCTCGACGGGCACGATCGCGGATCGCACGCCGCGGCTGGGCGGAGCACGGGCGAACCGAGCGTGGGCCGACGGAGCACGGGCGGTCAGGGTGCCGCGTGACGTGACGCTGCTCTGCCGCGGGCCGGTGGAGACCCGGGACGTGGCCGAGGCGCTGCTGCTGCACGACGAGGCGTGGGGTGTCCGCGCGCTCGACGACGGTCCGGTGCTGCAGGTCTGCCGGGACGCCACGCACCCGGTGATCACGGTGCTCGGGGTCCGACGGGTCGACTCGTTCGACGAGGTCACACGGATCCTGCCGGACGCCCCGGCGCTGTCCACGCCGCTGTGGTGGGTGGACACGGTGACGCCCTTCGGCGCCGAGGGGGAGCCGGGCGTGACCGCTGCGCTCGAGGCGTCGTCGGAGCTCGACGCCGTCTGCATCGTGCACGGGGACTGAGCCTCCCTCGGGACGGCGCCGACCGGACAGCTGTCCTGCCCCCAGTACGGGGGTACCAGGCGCCCGTGTCGAACTCGCGAGACCGCACGAGCCCTACGGTGTGAGGACCCGACGTCGACGAGCCGGGCAGACGCTCCTCGTCGACACCCTCCTCGAGAACAGGGCTCCATTGGCTCAACGACCTCGTGGGCGCGCCGTCGCGCGCGCCCGGACCATCCTCACCGCGCTCACCGTCGCGGGTCTCGCCGGCCTCGCCTTCGTCGGCGCCGACGTCAGCGCGGCCTCGGCAGTGGCCCCCGCGCAGACGACCTTCACCGACCAGTCCTTCCGCGGCACCGACGCCGGCCCCGGCTGGGTCCTCCCGTCGACCCCTGCCGCCTCAGGCAACTCCGCCTGCCTCACCGCGGCGGCCGTCGAGTCGACGAACGCGGGCGCGATCCCGACCTGCCCCGAGGCGGGCGACCCGGCCGGCGACGGCGCACTCCGGCTCACCTCCGCGTCGCAGGCGCTGATCGGCGCGGTCGGGTCGACGCAGGCCGTCCCGACCGACAAGGGTCTGGACGCCTCCTTCACCACGTACCAGTACGGCGGCGACGGCGCCGACGGCATGGTCTTCTACCTGGCGGCGACCGACCCGTACGACACCGCGGTCCCGACGCGCACCGGCTACACGGGTGGCTCGCTCGGCTACGCCGCCTACCCGCCGAGCGGGGCGCCCGGTCTCGAGCACGCCTACCTGGGCGTGGGGCTCGACACCTACGGCGGGTTCGCCGGCAACTACACCGGCTGCGTCGACGACCTCGGTGGCGGCGGTACGAACAACTCGCTGACCGTCCGCGGACCCGGCAACGGCTTCTCCGGCTACTGCGTGCAGTCGGTGACCCGTGCGGACGGATCCCTGCGCGGGGACGGCTTCCCCGACCGCTCGTCCGCGGGCGTGCCCGTCGAGGTCGTCGTCAATCCGACCACGACCGCCCTGTCCGCCCGCCAGGCCCCGAGCGTGTCGGTGCCTGCCGGCCAGTACGCCGTGATCTTCACGAGCCGCGGCGCCGGCCAGCAGGTCGTCTTCGGGGACCTGCCGAAGCTCGACCCGGCGGGCGACGTCGCCGGTATCGACCCCTCGTGGATCGACCCGGCGACCGGCTACCCGTACAAGCTCACCTTCGGCTTCACGGCCGGCACCGGCGGGTCGACCGACGTGCACGAGGTCACCGACCTGGTCGCGACGACCGCCGCCGGTGCGGTCCCGGTCCTCACCGCTCGGACGGGAGGCACGACCGACGTCGCGCACGCCGGCTCCGGCACGGTCACGGTCACCACGACGGTCTCCGCCGACGGCGGCTCGGAGACGCGCGCCGTCCGCACCACGACGACGTTCCCGACCGGGGTCACCCCGTCCGCGGACGCCGCATCCGGCGACGGCTGGACGTGCTCGGTCTCCGGCCAGGTCGTCACCTGCGACCAGCTCGCGGCCGACCGTGCACCCGGCACCGACCTGCCGACGCTGACGCTCCCCTTCACCGTGACCGGTGCGGCGCGCACCGCGACGGTCTCGACGGTCGTCTCGTCGATCGACGCCGAGGCGGTCACGGTCACCCGTGACGTCACGGTCGCCCCGCAGGCGACCACGGTCACCGTCGACGACACCACCGTGTCCGTCGGTGAGGAAGCGCCGCTCCGCGCGACGGTCGCATCGTCCGAGACCACCGCTGCCAGCGTGCCGACCGGCACCGTCCGGTTCACCGACACCGCGACCGGCGCCGAGCTCTGCACCGCCGAGCTCACCGACGGGACGGCGACGTGCGCGCTCGCCGCTCCCGCGGTCGGGCAGACGAGCGTCACCGCGACCTACCTCGGCGATGCTGACCACGCCACCGCCGAGGGCACCGGCACGCTCGTCGTGTCGAAGCTCCCGACCGCCGTCACCGCGACGTCCCCGGACTCCGCCGAGCCCGTGACGACCGGCGACCCGGTCACCCTGCGCGTCGACGGCCTCGGCGCCGAGGACGGCCAGCCGGCACCCACGGGGACGATCGCGTTCCGCGAGGGTGACGCGGTCCTGTGCACCGTGACGCTCCCGGAGTCGAGCTGCGACGTCACGACGCTCGCCGCTGGACGTCACCGGATCCTCGCGGTCTACTCCGGCGACGCGGTGTACGCCGGGTCGACGTCGGACGCGATCGTCGTGACGGTGCAGGACGCCGTCGTCGTGCCGGTCCCGACGTCGGGCACCACGACCGCTCCGACGTCCGCGCCGACCACACCGGCGCCCCGCTCGACCCCGGCTGCTGCGGCTGCCGCTGGACTGGCGTTCACCGGCTCGACCATCGCGCTCTGGACGGGCATCGCGCTCGCGGTGGCGCTGCTGGTGGCCGGGTTCGTGCTCCTGATGGTTCGCCGGACCCGGGCTGCCCGCGGGTAGTCGGAGCGTCCCTGGAACGAGAGAGCGCACCGTGCGGATCGCACGGTGCGCTCTCGCGTTGCCGCCGATCGGGCAGGTGCCGGCTCAGTCGCGCCGGCTCAGTCGCGCTTGCTCATCGCGGCGAGCCGCTCGTTGTACGCCTTGAGGTCGGCGTCGCCGTCGCGGTCGGCCTTGCGGTCGAGGCGCTTCGCGTCGCGCTTGTCCGTCCGGACCCAGTTGCGCACGACGAGCAGCGCGACGAACACCATCGGCAGCTCGGACGCACCCCACGCGATGCCGCCACCGGTGTGCTGGTCGGCGAGGAGCGCCCGGTCGTCGGTCTGGCCGAGCGCGTGGAACCAGTCGGCCGCGAAGACGGACTGCGAGGTCATCACCGCGACGCCGAAGAACGCGTGGAAGGCCAGGGTCGCCAGGAGCGCGATGATCAGGATCGGGTACTGCGGGCGCTTCGGGCCCGGGTCGACGCCGACGAACACCCAGAAGAACAGGTAGCCGCTGAAGACGAAGTGCACGACCATCACGACGTGCCACTCGTGGGACTGCATGGCGTACTGGAACGCCGGCGTGAAGTAGAACACCACGAGGGAGCCGGCGAAGATGACCCCGGCGACGGCGGGTTTCGCGAGGAACTGCATCCACCGCGAGTGGGTGAACAGCATCAGCCACTCACGGGCCCCGCGGGAGCCGTCGTTCCGCACCGGCAGGGTGCGCAGCGCCAGGAGCACCGGGCCGCCGAGGACGAGCGGCAGCGGCACGAACATCATGAGCAGCATGTGCTGGAGCATGTGCGACGAGAAGTGCACCATGCCGTAGACCGCCGGCCCCGCCGAGGTGGTCCAGATGAAGAGCGCGCAGCCGAGCAGCCACGCGATGGTCCGGCCGACCGGCCACGAGTCACCGCGCTGCTCGAGCTTCCGCACCGACAGCAGGTACCAGCCGGCACCGACGACGGCGATCGCCAGGTAGACCCAGTCGATGTGCCACTGCGTCAGGTAGGTCTGCACGGTCTGCGCCGGCGGGTACGGGAACCCGAGCAGTCCGGAGCGGGTGTCCTGCCCGGTCTCCGGCGTCTGTGGGATCGGCGGCTGCGACCGGGACACGGCGACCGAGACGCCGATCGCCACGGCCATGAAGACGATCTCGGCCAGGGCGAACCGGACGAAGAGCTTCCGGTCGAGCGGCGCGCGGAGCAGCCCGGGCACGAGCTTCCGGCGCTGCGCGACCCCGGCGAGCCCGAGCAGCACGAGGATGACGGCCTTGACCGTGATGAGCCAGCCGTACGTCGTGGTGACGAGGTCGGCCGGGCCGGTCAGGCGGAGCGAGGCGTTGACGATGCCCGAGAACGCGACCGCGGCGAACGCCCAACCGGCCAGCGTCGAGTACCGGGCGACGACCCGCCCGGTGGCGCCCTTCGTCCGGGTGCGGAGCAGCAGCACGGCGACGAGTCCGCCGGCCCAGACGCACACGGCGACCAGGTGCACGGCGAGCGAGTTCACGGCGTTCGCGTGCTCGAGCGACCCGGCTGCGTGCCCGGACAGCGCGAGCGGCAGCAGGGCGAACAGCCCGGCGACGGTGGCGACCGCGAGCGTGGTGACCCGCGTGGCGAAGGCGGCGACGAGGGTGGCGACCAGGATCGCCGCGGCGGAGACGACGAGCGACTGGCCGATCTCGACCTGGAACGCGAAGAGCAGGAAGTTCCGCGCGAAGACCGGACTGGTGAGCGGGACCCCGAGGGTGTTCGCACCCGTCAGGACGATGCCGACGACGGCCGCCAGGAACCACACCGCCCCGGCTGCCGCGCCCCAGCGCGCGGCGCGGTGCTGGATGCTCGACATCGCGCCGTGGTCCGCCTTCTTGGCGGGCAGGGCGAACGCGGCGACGATGAGCAGACCGATCGTGAGCGCTGCGGTGGTGTCGTGCACCACGCGGGCGACCGGCAGGCCGTACTCGACCAGGTCGCCGGCGGAGACGAGCTGCTGCGACGCGGTGAAGGCGCCGGTCACGGTCATGCCGAGGCCGGCGCACGCCACGGCGAGCGGGATCGCGACGACCAGGACCGTCGCGACGGTGGTGGATCGCGCGGTGGTGGGGGCGGGGTCGGGTGCCGTGTCCCCGGGCTGCGTGGCGGCTGACGTGACGGTCATGACCGTCCAATGGTAGGTCGCCCGCCTGACACCCCGGTCCCAGTCCCGCGTCGGACCCGAGCCGGCCCGGTGCCCGCGCCGGCGGTCAGTCGCGGTGCTCCCAGATGCCCTCGCTGCCGACCCCGACGAACCCGACGGCCTCGTTCACGTCGAGCATCGGCCGGTTCTCCTCGGCGTTGAACGTGACGATCGACGGGCGCCCTGGGAAGTCCCGTTCGACCGTCTCGATCCCGACCACCTTGAGCAGCCAGCCGAGCCGGTGCCCGCGGTGCTCGCGGAGCACCAGCGTGTCCCACTGCATCACCGCGCGCGACGGGTCCTCCGGCACCTTGAGCTGGCTGAAACCGGCCAGGGTGGTGCTCTCGACGTGCTCGACCGCGATGGTGAGCATCGTGTGCGGGCCGGTCGCGAGCTGTTCCTCGGACTCGCGGACGCGGTCGGCCGTCCAGACGTCCTCGGGCTCCTGCATGT